>DAOQAY010000266.1:0-1563 GCA_035354435.1 bacterium | reverse complement strand
ACGGGTATCATGTTATGTTCAAAAGTCTGCTGGAGCTGAATACAGAGAGTTCAAACATAATATGCAAAGATGAAACGGTAGGAAGCACATATTCTCTTGATCCTTCTCACATTCCGACTGATGCTCTGGTCGAGAGAGCTTTTCTGATCTGGTCAGGAGCAGTTCCGTTTGCAGAGATAGGCGAGCCAACTGACAGTGAAGTAACTCTGAGCTTTATTTCTGAAGATGGAAAAATTACGGAAGATCAAACGATTACTGGAAAAAAAGCTTATAAAGTGTCTGAAGCAGAGGGTTTTGAATTCGATGCCTTCACAGCTACGGATGATCCCACACACAGCTATTTCACCTACAGAGTTGATATTACTGACTTTTTTAAATCAATTCACGATAAAGGTCGTGAACTGGGTCTTGAATTTGACGGATATTCGTTGTATGGAAATTATACAATGAAAGATCTTAAGTGTGCAAGCGATGAAAGTTATCTGAACTCAACCTCTATGGTATCCGGATGGTCAATAATAATGATATACATTTCAAAAGAGATAAGCCCGAAAAAAATATATCTTTACGATGGATTCAAGGCTTACTGGTATGAAGAAAATGAGATCAATGTAACAGGTTTTGAATTTCCAACTGACCCTGAAGTCAGAATAACTCTTGCAACCCATGAAGGCGATCCGAACCTTGTGTCAGTTTATGAAAATGATGATGTCACACTGGCAGGACCTGAAGGCATGCAAGTTCAGGGAGATAATCTCAACTGGCTGTTGATGTATAATGACTGCAATCCGGAAGCATATAAAACCGACGGAATGACACAAATCAATTATATTGAAACTTTCAATTCCGTTTCATCGGTTTACGGCTGGGCTGATACTGAACCGACTTGTATCGGTGGCATTCCACCGGTTTGGGAATATGGAAAAATTGAATATGCAATGGATGTCGACACTTTTGTAATGGATTCAGAAATTGTCGGAGAATATGCGGCACATTTTAATAAAGGGGGAATGTACCTTAATTTGAGAATTGGTGCAAATCAGGATTCAATCATTACAAATTTTATGATTGTTTCAGTTGACACGAAGCATCCGACATTTGATATTCCCGATCAGCCTGAACTTGTCGCCTGCACTCCGGCTAATATTCCCGTCGATCCTGAAAATCCTGACAGCAAATGGTGTGATAACGGACTTCCTCATACTTTTGCGATCAGAATTCAGAACTGGGGTGACGATGTTATGCCCTTAATTTCTGTAAAAAATTCAATTCCTGTAGGCATGGAATATGTTGCAGGCTCAACAGAATATGCTACTGAATTCACTACGGTAAAAGATAAGAAGGTCGCAAAACAATGGATAAAAATCCCTGATAATGCCGGGGTTTTTCCGCTCATTGACGGTTTTAAAGTTGCCGACAATATGGATTTCTGCGGTGCCGATTCAGATTATCTTGTCTGCGAGGATCTCGTCATGGTCAGATTCAGAGCAAGAGTTAAAGATGAAACACAGAAAAATGCTGTAATTGAAAATGTTGCAAGTATTGACACTACAGGTTTCCCGA
>DAOQAY010000265.1:0-1639 GCA_035354435.1 bacterium | reverse complement strand
GCTGCAACAAAAACTGTTTTTTTCCTGTTTTTCAGTGTTTTGACTATAATTTTTGCATATAAGCCTTCTGTATATTTCAGAAATCTCTCTCCTGCTCTGAAAAACCAGTTATTGTAATTGGTTTTGGTTTCAAGTGTAAGAATCTTTGAGCAGACCATCGGAGTAAGGAGCATTGCAGAAAGAAGTGATGCGGTAAGAGTAAGTATTATGACACCTGCAAGCTGACCGAAAAGGATACCGATAAGTCCTCCGACAAAAAAGAGCGGCGCAAAAATAACAATTGTTGTCAGCGTAGAAGCGACGATAGCTCCTCCGACTTCAGAAGTTCCGTCAATAGCCGCATTAATTTTGTTTTTTCCCTCTTCAAGATGTCTGGTTATATTATCAAGCGCAACAATTGAGTTATCAACGACCATTCCTATTGCAAGAGATAGTGCCATCAATGAGACCATGTTCAGTGTGAATCCGAATCCGTAAAGGAAAGCAAATGCAATAATCATTGAAGCCGGAATTGAAAGAAGGACAATAAAGCTTGATCTGAACCTTCTGAGAAAGAAAACTACGACAAGTATAACAAAGAAACAAGCCGTAAGGGCTGAAGATGCAAGGCTTGAGACAGTTTTTTTAATAAATTCGGAAGTGTCAAGAAGCGTGGTTATCTCAAATCCATCAGGAAGTCTGGGTTTTATCTCTTCCAGTTTTTTGCTGATATCGTTTGCTATCTGGACCGTATTGGCACCGGACTGTTTCTGTACCATAAGAAATACCATATATTCACCATCTTTGATACCGAACTGTCTTGCATCTTCACTTCCCCAGAAAACTCTTGCAACATCTTTAACTTTTATAAGTCCTGCGGGAGTGCTTGCAACAATTGTTTCATTGATCTCTTCAATGGTTTTGTATTCTCCGGGAACTCTGATCGTATAATCAAACGATCCTATTTCAATGTTTCCTGCCGGAAGTGAGATATTTTCTGACTGAATGGTGCTGACAAGATCAGCTACTGTCAGATTGTAAGCAGACAATCTCTGTTTTTCAGCTGAAATGATTATCTTTTTTTCCATTCCGTTGAAATTTATTACGCCGCCGACCCCAGGAATTCTTTCAAGGTAATTTGATATATAGTCATCTATTTCGTCACCCTTATATCTAATGTCCTCTTTTGATGAAGTTACTGCAAGAAACATAATCGGCATCATGCTCATATCGAATTTGAAAATCATAGGTTCATTGATGTCATCAGGGAGATATGATCTCGTCATATTCATTATGTCTCTGATGTTATTTGTCGCTTCACTGAGGTCGGTTCCATATTCAAATTCACAAGTAACAGTTGAAACATTTTCCATTGACCTGCTGGAAACAGATTTCATTCCGGCTGTTGATGAAAGTGCGGCTTCAACAACTTTGCTGACTTTTTCTTCAACTTCTTCAGATCCTGCTCCAGGATAAACGGTGATAACTGAGATCGCCGGAATCTCGATATCCGGCATCAGATCTATAGGCAGTTCTTTTAAGGAATACAGACCGAAAAGTCCCATCATCACGAAAATGACAGAAACAAGAACAGGTCTGTTTACTGCAAATTTCGGGAAATTCATTTTTTCACCTCCCGTTCAGCAGCTTTTTCGTCTGC
>DAOQAY010000264.1:0-1671 GCA_035354435.1 bacterium | reverse complement strand
CAGAGGTTAATTTATTCCACTAAATTCCCCTGTCCAGATTTAGACTACCATTATAGTTAAAGATGAACACAAACCGAGATTTGCCGGTGGGTTTGGTCTCACTTATGATTATTATTTCAGTAAAATGATTGGAGTGGGCACAGGTTTCGGAATTCTTGGAAAAGGAAATCGTTTTGAAGAAGGTGATACTAAACTTTGGAACAGATACATCGTTATGGAAATTCCGGTCGGCGTAATGTTTAATTTTTCAGGATTCCGTCTCGGTGCGGCTTTAGCTTTTAATTTCACCCTTTCAGGAAAAATAACTTTGGAATCCGGTGGAAGTAAAGATTCCGAGAAATTGTCAGGTAAGGACTGGGATGATATTAGAAGAGTCAACATCGGACCCAAAGTCATGATCGGATATTCCATTCCTGTCGGACCGATTGGTATTCTGCCCAGTATATCGTGGACAATAGACACAATAAATATCAATAAAAACGACGAAACAAAAGATGATTATGCAACCCGTTTCATGAATCTGATGTTCAATGTCGGTGTCGAATACGGTCTGTGATTATTTCTGTCAGAATATAAAATCGGTGGACAGGAAATTAGATCTTCTTTCCCTTACGATGTCGTTGAATATTTCTTTGTTAAGACCGGTTGATTTGCCTGCGACAAGAGTTCTGATGGTAAAAACCCTGAGTGCGTCGGTTACAGAAAGAGTTCCTTCCGCTGAATCTTTTCTTCCGGTGAACGGATAAACATCGGGGCCGCGCTGACACTGGCAGTTTATGTTGATGCGGCATACCTGATTGCTTAGCGGATCTATTATTTCTGCTATCACTTCCGGATCTGTGCCGAAAACTGCCGCCTGCTGACCGTAATTCGATGAAATTATGTAATCGACCGGTTCGTTTACATCATCAAAAGGAATCACCGGAACAACCGGTCCGAACTGCTCTTCGTGGAAAACTTTCATAGTTGAATTCACAGGATACAAAACTGCGGGATGGAAAAAAGTCTCTTCAACCAAAGCTCCGGTTTTATTAACGATTTTCGCACCTTTTGACACTGCGTCATCAACAAGATCTTTCAAATATCCCGATTTACCAGTTTCTGGAAGAGGAGTTATGTTAACACCATTTTCCCACGGCATACCGCATTTCAACCTGTCAACAGAATCTGCAAGCATCTTTACAAACTCAGCAGCGATACTGCGATGAACAAAAATTATTTTCAAAGCTGTACATCTCTGCCCGTTATAGGACAAAGAACCCAGAACACACTCATCAACTGCATTCTTCAAGTTCGCATCGGCAAGAATTATCGCCGGATTTTTTGCTTCAAGCCCGAGAATTGATTTCATTCTGTGAGGATGCGGATGCTGTTTTTTCAAAATATCCGCCACTTTGCTTGTTCCGATAAAAGCAAAAGCATTTAAAAGCCCTGACTGCATCACAGAACCGATAGTTTCAGCTCCATCACCATAAACAGTATTGACAACTCCTGCCGGAAAAACGGTCCGGAATATCTCAAGAAGAGGCTGATGAAGCAGAACACCGAATTTCGGCGGCTTGAAAATTACCGTATTTCCTGTAATCAGAGCGGGAATAAGTGTTGTAAAAGTTTCATTGAGCGGATAATTGAACGGTCCCATGCAAAGAACAACACCGAGAGGAGCTCTTC
>DAOQAY010000263.1:0-1698 GCA_035354435.1 bacterium | reverse complement strand
AAACCGAAACTCGGTGAGCCTCCCGTTAAAAGCACGCCGTATCTGTTTATTGATGATAAAACTCCAGCATACATTATGAAAAGTGCAATAGAAAAAAAGATAAACTTTGCGATGTATCTCCAAAGCTCTGATGCAGGCTGGATAAGGAAAAACATTGATAATATCGGCAGAGGATCTTTGCTGATATTCGTGAAAAGTCCGGTCAGTGAGCTTGAAAAAGGGTATCTTGATGAACTTGCAAAAATTTCAGAGTACAAGGTCACACTTGTCTGTTTTTCCGGCAGTTGTAAAAAAGAAGCGGACTGGACACATCCGCTGATAAAGAACAACTACACGATTGAATGGAAAAAGGGGAAAAACGGTGAAGAGATATTTATGAAAAAGGGGAAGCTTGTTTCAAAAGGTTCAATGCTTTCAGCTACAGATATGAAGGATTTTAGAGAAAATCCGACGGTTAATGGTGCGGTTTCATTTAAAGAAACGGGATTTTCATTCGTTTCGCTTGATGAAGAGATCACAAAGAAAACTTCTGCTGATGTGTGGATCACTGTCTACTATTCGAAAAGCGAGAAAAAAATAAAAGAGTTTGTTGAGAAAAAAATATAATTGTATAGAATAACGGGGACAGTTTGATTTTTTAAAAGGAGTTTTTTATGAAGTTCATGTCAATCAGTTTATTTTCAGCGTTACTGCTGTTGCCTGCGATGATATTTTGTTCCGAAGTGTGGAAGTCGGTGGAGGAAGTGGAAGTCAACGGAACAATAGTGACAAAAAATATTTATGTTACTGAAGATACTATGAAAACCGAAAACATATCAGACTCAGGAAAAAATGAGACTCTGGTTGATCTGAAAGCTGACAAGATCACGCTTATCAATCATAAGACCCAGTCATTTCAAGTTGTTAAACTTAGTAAATATATCGAATTTGCTGAGCAGGTTGCTGCTGATGCTAAAGCTCGGGGACATATTGATTCCGACAAAGTGCTTCCGCAGGTGACATTTGAGAAGAAAGGCAATGTTAAAGTAGGCGATTTTGATTGTGAAGAGTGGAATATAAATGTTGACGGAAAGCAGTATTCAAAGGTTTTTGTCGCTCCTTCTCTAAAAAATTCACCTGTAATTAAATTCAAAAAGAAATTTGCTGCAATGATGCCGGATTCATTAGTCAAGTTTCGTTCAATAGATGCCAAAATTGAAGATAATTTCCTGAATATCGGTATGGTGGTAAAGTCAGTCAGAACCCCGATAAGCAAGAAAGTTCCTGTGGTGACACAGACGATCAAACTTATCCAGCCTGTTGCATTGGAATCGATTTCATTTAAAATTCCGGCAAATTATGTTGACAAATCGGCACCTGAAAATAATGAAACACAGAGCACAAAAACTAAGTAGAGCTGAACTTCTGATAAATATCACAAATTGAAATCCCGGAGGATAAAATGTTTCGTACCCACACTTGCGGTGAACTGTCGCTGGCATATCTGGATAAAACCGTAACTATTGCCGGCTGGATAACCCAGAAAAGAGAACTTGGCCCCATACTTTTTTTAATTGTTTCAGATAGATACGGCATGACACAAGTCGCCATCAATAAACCTGAACTTGTTGAACAGGCTGGTAAATATTCTCTTGAAGCTGTGGTTTCTGTCACTGGAACTGTTATTGATAGAAAAGAAAACCGCACAGCCAAGTATTC
>DAOQAY010000262.1:0-1751 GCA_035354435.1 bacterium | reverse complement strand
AAGCGACAAAAGCTGCTGAAATTATTAATGAAGTGGCGGCTGATAATCCTGATTCACTGATTATTATGGGCGGTGATCTCAACGACGAACCGGGATCTGATCCGTTAAATGCACTTGATTCCGCAGATCTTTTAAGAACAGAATCCGACATAACACCGGAAAGTGAACAGTGCACACACAATTATGGAGGTTGCGACAGAATTGACCATATTTACCTCTCTAATGAAGCAGCCGGGGAATACATTGCCGGTTCAGCAGAAGTTGTCAAAGACGGAGGCTGCGGAAACGGTTCATACTGCCTCGGAAGTTCAGATCATGCTGCATTGAAAGCAGATTTCAATCTTGGAGAAGAGCTTGTGGAACCAGATGATGATACCGCTCCTGATGCCGATACTTATGAACCTGAATTTTCTTCAATTTATGACATCAAACAAGGCATTATTCCTTCTTCTACTCTGGTTTCTGTAAAAGGTGTTGTCACAGCGGTCAACGGAAATGCTTTCTTTATTCAGACACTTGCGGCAGATTACAATTCAACTCTCAAAGAGAAATACAGTGCTCTTTTTGCTTATATTTCTTCATCAGTCACTCCGGCTTTTACAATACCGGCAATTGGAAATGTTGTGGAAGTATCAGGAACTACTGCCGTTTACTACGGCGAGATCCAGCTCGGGTCAATAACTGATGTTAAAATAACAGGCTCCTCTTCACTTCCGACACCGCTTGTAATATCGCCATCATCCGTAAGGTCGGCAGAATATGAAGCGGTACTTGTGAATGTCGGAGCTGTTTCGGTTTCAAGTGTAGATGATCTATATGGCAGCTTTGTCGTTACGGACGGACTTGTTGTTGATGATGACATGTACTCAATAGATCCTGTAGTTGGAGAAAGTTATTCGCTCAAAGGAGTTATGCGCTATTCATTCAGTGAATACAGGCTATTGCCAAGATCCGGATCAGATGTTTCAAAAATATATTAGCTGTCGGAATTCCGGAGTTTTAAATGAAACTTTATCTTTTGCCTCTCTTTGTCAGTTTACTTTTATTCAGTTCCTGCAATTTTCAGTCTTATGACACAGGAAAAAGTAATGACTCGGATTTTCAGATAGTCGATGATCCGGACATTTCAACTGATGAGGATGTTTCTGACGACATAATCGATCCTGATAACATTAATGATGAAAATACTCCGGACAACGAGAATGAGCCTGATGAAGATCTGGTCACTGATCCGGAACCCGATGATTTTGTTGCTCCAGATGAAGACCTGCCTGAAATAACAGTAACTATAGGGACTTATAATCTAAAAAACTTTTTTGACACAGTTTGTGACAGCGGAACGGACGAGACAGGAAACTGCAAGGACATGGAAGTGCTTTCAACTTCTGAATTCAATGCCAAGGTCAATGCAACTGCAACAAGCATCAGAAGTATCGGCTCAGACATTCAGATAATTGTCGAAATCGAAGATGAAACCTCAGGTGATGCACTGTTTGACAAGCTTTCCGATATTTATGATGAAGTTTATATGGCAGTGCGATATGAAGGAAGCCAGAATCTTGGAGTGCTGACAAAAGGAACAATCACAAAAGTTATAAACCACGGCACGGAAACCGATTTCACTAGAGAATTCCCTGAGATACACATATCATATCTTGGAAAAAGCATCATCGTTTTTCCTGCTCATTTTAAAGCAAAATCAAATGACGATCCGGAAAGAAGACTCAGAGAAGCGACAAAAGCTGCTGAAA
>DAOQAY010000261.1:0-1783 GCA_035354435.1 bacterium | reverse complement strand
AATTTCAGCTGAAGCTGTCAGAAATTTTGAAAAAGCCGGGACCGGCAATGTTAAATTCATCAAAGGAAAAGTTGAGGATATTCTGCCGGAACTCATCTCAAAAAAGGAGAAATTCGACATCATTTTTCAGGATAGCGGAAAGTATTTATACCCGCTGATGCTTGAAAACACTGTGAAATTATGCAAAAAAGGCGGGGTGATAATAGCAGATGACACCCTTTTTCGAGTCATTGAAACCGTCAGAAGCGGACTCGGCGATTATACCCACGACTACAACAGAGCGGTTTTCGCCCATAAAAAACTGTTCAGCACAATTATCCCGATCGGCCACGGCTTGACTTTGAGCTTGAAAAAGTGAGTTCTAACAACTATCAGGTTCATACTTTTCCCAACTTTTTAACAGAAGTCCTCAGTTTTCTTTCAACCTTTTTTATATCCTCTTCTGCCGGAAGTTCTTCTGGTTTTATTCCGCTTTTTCCCAGCAAATCTCTTACATTTCTATTGTTTTTGACATGTTCGCTTGAGATATCATCCTCTCCATGCAGGTCATTTTTAATTAAATTGAAATTTGTTATCTCTGCAGCAAGATCTTTTGCTTTAATTGTGATAGTAGGAAGGAAATCAGCAAGCGGTCTTGTTTCAGGAACTTTAATTTTCTTTTTCATTTCAATTGTCGATAAACCTCCGAAAAGAGCATTATCGCCTTTGCTTCTTATTCTGCCGAATCCCTTATCGTCAACACCCCTTTCATAAATATTTCTCGATAATTCAGTTTCGGTTTCAATCAGTTTTTGTCTTGCCTGAACTCTTTCATTAAGAGCAATCCTTTCCTCAAGAAGTTCCTGTTTTCTTGTCTGTAATGCAAAATATCCCTGTGCAAAAGCAATTTCATCTTTCTTCGGATCTCCATTTTGAGCGGTCAAGTAACAGGCATAACGGGTAAGCAATACATCATCTACCTCTTTTTCAGCACCTTTAGGCATCTTTATCGTTTTGTTGATGTCAACAAAATGATCCGCAACATTGAACCTATTGTTTTTACATGATATTTTTGCCTTATCTACTGCATTTTTAAAGTTTCGCCACTCAGAATATCCTAGGAGTTTCTGCAGATCTCTTGCAAACCAGAACTCAACACCGTTTTCTTCAAATGCATATTCTTCAAAAGTTTTTGTAAGACCGGATATTAATTCCTTTTTCAACTTTGCCTCCATTTCAAATCAAAACTCCTCATATTATCTCAACATTTTATTTTGTCAAATCATTGTTATTTTTTATCTAACAGCAAAACAGATGCGAGTCACGGCTTGACTTTGAGCTTGAAAAAGTGATAAACTTTCCGGCTTGTTTATGATTATTGTTTTTTGGAGAATTGAATGAATTCAGGTTTGAACGAGAAAAAGAAAAAAATGACAAATGGTGAAGGACACTCCCTTGAACATGATGTAAAAGTTAAGATAAAACCGATGGTTATAGACGATCTTGCCCCTGCATTCCACCTTGGGGAAAGATTGTTTACTTTAAAAAATCTTCCCAATCTTTACAGGATATGGGATGAATATGAAATTATTGATTTTTACAATTCAAGCTCTGATTACTGTCTGAGCGCTTTTATTGAAGGCCGGCTTGTCGGTTTTCTGCTTGGCACAGTTATCGAAAAATCAAAAAGACAGAAATATGGATATCTTGTGTGGACTGGCGTTCACAATGATTTTAACGGAATGGGGGTTGCATCAGCTCTTTTTGAGGAATTTAAGGGACTTATGATAAAAGAAACCGTTTC
>DAOQAY010000260.1:0-1791 GCA_035354435.1 bacterium | reverse complement strand
TGAAGTCGTTGCATGTCTCGGTGCCTGCGGACTTGCTCCCCTGCTCTGTGTCAACGATGAATTCTATGCCAATGTTTCAAGGGATAAGGTGTCTGAAATTATAAAATCTTACCGTAAAAGAGAAAGTGAGGCGTAATCATGAATAATAATATTATTGAAAACAACTGCTGGAAAGAAGCCGGATCAGTTTCACCTGAGCTTTTGAAAGAATTAAGTAAAAAGCAGTTCTCTGTCAAACCTGATGATGCTGAAATGATCAAACGCCTTACCCGTGAGAAAATAGACAGACCGGTAATATACATCGGTGCAGGAACTTGCGGACTTGGTGCAGGTGCGAAAGCAACAAGGAAACAGATCGAGAAATATCTCGCGGATAACAATATGAATGCTGACATTCTTGAAGTCGGATGTATCGGTCTGTGCAGTGCCGAACCGCTTGTCGATATTCAGATTCCCGGAAAAACAAGAGTCAGTTTTAAAAATATCACCGCAGAAAAAGTTGCTTCTCTTCTGGATAATTTTTTTAGCGGCAATATACCTGAAGATAAAGTTTTAGGACAATTTCATAGCCAAAGCTCTGCCCCCTGGGACAATGTCCCCTTCCTTAGCCAGCATCCCTTCTTTGCACCCCAGAAAAGGTGGGTGCTTATCAATTGCGGTATAGTCGACCCCTTGAACATAGAAGAATATGTTTCAAGGGGCGGCTATGCATCTCTTTTCACTGCACTGACAAAAAACAATCCTACCGAAGTGTGCGATATTGTTGAAAAAAGTGGATTGAGAGGACGAGGCGGCGGTGGATTTCCGACTGGAAAGAAATGGAAATTTGCAGCATCAGGAAAATCAGAACAGAAATATCTTATCTGCAATGCTGACGAAGGCGATCCCGGAGCTTTTATGGACAGAGCTGTAATTGAAGGAGATCCTTTCAGACTCCTCGAAGGAATGACAATTGCGGCATACGGAATAGGCGCTTCAAAAGGATACATCTATATCAGGGCTGAATATCCTCTTGCCATCGAAAGACTTTACCATGCCATGGAAAAAGCGAAAAAATACGGACTTCTCGGACATAACATACTCGGAACGGATTTTAATTTTGATCTTACAATTAAAATGGGAGCCGGTGCTTTTGTATGCGGAGAAGAAACCGCTCTCATGAATAGTATCGAAGGAAAAAGAGGAATGCCGAGACCGAGACCGCCATATCCGGCAGTAAGCGGCCTTTTCGGCAAACCTACAATCATAAATAATGTCGAAACGCTGACAAATATTCCGATGATATTTTTTAAAGGAGCTGATTATTTCAGTTCTTTCGGAACTCCGACAAGTAAAGGAACAAAAGTATTTGCTTTAAGCGGAAAAGTATCGAGAACCGGTCTTGTTGAGATAGAAATGGGAACAACTTTAAGAGATATAGTTTTTAAGATCGGTGGCGGATGTCCGAACGGCAAAAAATATAAAGCAGCTCAGATCGGCGGTCCGAGCGGCGGATGCATTCCTGACAGTCAGGCTGACATAGAAATTGATTATGAGAAACTAAAAACTGTCGGCGCAATAATGGGTTCTGGCGGACTTGTTGTCATGGATGAAAACACATGTATGGTCGATGTAGCCAAATTTTTTATGGATTTCATTCAAAGAGAATCATGCGGAAAATGTATTCCATGCAGAGAAGGAACAAAAAGACTTCTTGAGATCCTTGAAAATATCACAAAGGGAAGAAAAGGAAAATCAGAAGAGGAATCTCTTCTTAGAATGCAGGGAATTATTACAATGGAACAGCTGGCA
>DAOQAY010000259.1:0-1850 GCA_035354435.1 bacterium | reverse complement strand
CGACTCTGGCAACACTGGAGATACTGGCAACACAGGTGATACGGGTAATACGGGTGATACTGGCGATACTGGTAATACAGAACCGACATGCCAATGCGGAGCCGATGATGCTGATGATGACGGTGACGGGATAAACAACGGAATTGAAGGCTGTG
The DNA here is from genome assembly GCA_035354435.1 of bacterium. Taxonomy (GTDB): domain Bacteria; phylum UBP6; class UBA1177; order UBA1177; family UBA1177; genus JAKLDO01. The sequence continues at coordinate 1,695 of DAOQAY010000259.1, read as the reverse complement.
AAGATGCCGACGGCGACAGTCTGGTCAACTGTCTTGATACTGATTCGGACGGTGACGGAATAACGGATGCCGAAGAATGCCCGGCTCAGCCTTGCAAAGATACCGATGGTGACACTTTCCCTGATTATACAGACCGTGACAGTGATAATGACGGTCTTTCCGATAAAAAAGAAAAGGAACAGGGAACAGATCCTTACAATAAAGATACCGATGGTGACGGAAGTGACGATCTTGCAGAAATTGCATACGGTTCCGACCCTATTGACCCCGATGACACTATTCCTCCCGGAATCTTTTATGTCGTTCTTCCCTATCAGGCTCCGGATGATGTCACAAGGACTCTTACTTTCTCAACTAAAATCGAAGCTATCGATGTTCTTATTGTTTTTGACGACTCAGGTTCAATGAGCGAAGAAACTGACAACCTCAAAAAAGAAGCTAAAACAAAGATTATTGATGCTATTTCAAATCAGTTTACAAGCCCTGATTTTGCAGCTTTCGGGCTCATGATGTTCGGCTGGGACAAGCCATATAAGATCTATCAGTATATAACAACAGACGGTAACGCAGTTAAATCAGCTATTGACAACCTTAAAGGTGACCAAAGTAACGAATATGTTATTCCTGCACTTTATCTTGCTTCAACCGGTGAAGAATATATTGCAACTATTCAAAGTTGCCTTGGAGCATTTGGAGGATGCAAAGAATCCATAACTAATCCATGGGCAAGATACAATATTCAAAAAGAAACCTGCACAGAACAGCTTGGATCTATCGGCGGAGCATGTTTCAGAAAGAAATCAATGCCTATTTTTATCATGATAAGTGATGAAGCTTTTATGGAATGCAGAGATTTTGATCCTAATTTTAGCGGAATGGACTGTATGTACGATGCCGGTGCAAAAAAGATCACCTATGATATGGCCACAGCTGCAATGAACGGAATAGGAGCAAAATTTATCGGTGTCGATTCAGGATTCGATGACAACGGGAATTCAACTGACGATTGTTCCGATGATTACGAAATAATGTCTCAGATAACTGGTTCGCTTGATTCTACGGGCAAGAACTTCAATTCACACACAGCAAAAGCAGATGGAAGCGGCATGAGCGATCAGATTGCAAAAGCTATTGTCGATCTTACAACATTCATTGATATGGATGTTACAACAGGTAAAATGAGCGATGAAGACTGCTATGGAACCAGTGCGGCTGATTTTGTAAAATCCTCAAAAACCATTGCGGCAGATCCACCGGAAGGCGTTTCAGGTCAGAGTGATACAACATTCTTTTCTGTAACTCAGGGAACGGATGTAACATTTGATGTCAGATTTTATAATGATTTCTGTATAAACAACACCGGAACATTTCTTAAATTCAATGCTCAGGTGACAGTTCTCGGAAATGGAAGTTATCTTTCAAACAGACTTGTGACCGTAATCGTTCCTGAAGGTGAGAGCAAATAAAAATATAGAGGAGGATCATAATGAAAAAATTCTTATTTGCCGGCATTCTGGCAATTCTTGTTCTTTTCGCCACATCATGCGGTGTTAAAGATGATCCGGCAGACTCAGGAGACACTGGGAATACTGGAGATACCGGCGACTCTGGCAACACTGGAGATACTGGCAACACAGGTGATACGGGTAATACGGGTGATACTGGCGATACTGGTAATACAGAACCGACATGCCA
>DAOQAY010000258.1:0-1891 GCA_035354435.1 bacterium | reverse complement strand
GAAAAGATCATATCGCAGACAAAAGACGGACAGATCAGCTTCTTCCTTTATGACGGATTCGGCAGCACGAGAATCCTAACCGACCTCAACGGAACAAGCACAGACCTTTATGAATACGATGCTTACGGCAACATCACCACACAAAGCGTAACAGCCGGAACCAGCTACCTCTACCGGAATGAGCAGTATGACACAGAAACACAAACCTATTACCTCAGAGCAAGACAGTACTCCCCCGAAACCGGCAGATTCACACAGATGGACAGCTGGGGTGGAAGCTTATCCAGACCTCTCAGCCTCAATAAGTACAACTACACTGAATCCAATCCGGTCATGGGGATAGATCCAAGTGGAAGGTTCATGGTGATGGAAATGATGGCGATGCTTGCGGTAGAGAAAGTAATGGCTGAGACTGCGGAACCAGTTACATCAAACTGGTTAAAGCCAAAAGGTGATGCTCAAATTGGATATAGACAGTTGGATTCAGTGTATGTGCAATGGCTAGGAACGGAATGGATAATTGGCGGAGACAATCCTGTCGACGATAGAAATAACACAGTAATTGCTCATCAGAACATATGGTTTAACATGAATGTTCAGGTGTTCTGGTATTATACTGATAATATTGGATATTTTGCCGATTCAGTTGTTCGTCCAGATGAAGAGAAATTTTCTAAAGAAGATTATGTTTTTGATGATAAAAAATATGAAGCAGAGACGCTGATAAAAGCAATTTATATGACGAAACCCAAGCCGTATTCACTTCTCGGAACTAACATTTTATCAGGCAAAAACCAGTATAATTGTCAGGATTGGATTGAAGAAGTGGTCTATTATTACAACAAAATTAAAGACTAATATTTAAGGAGAAAAATGAGAAAAACAATATTCATTCAATTGGCATTGATTTTATTTTATTTTCTAACTGGGTGTTTGTATGATTTTATAACTGTTAAATCAATAATACAATCCGAATCATTAATTCATGGAGTTTTTTCTTTATTATTTCTTCCTTCTTTTATTCTTATTTCTTTTGTCACTTTTTACAAAAATATTAAGACAGAAAAAGTGACTACAAAAATTCTGCTTGTTATTTTATCAGTTTTTTTGAATTTTATGATTCTTTTTGTTCTTGGAGTTACCGCAGGTTTATATTTTAAACTTTGGATTGGCGGCACCATATAAAATATTATGATCCTGTCTATAAGAGACTCGTGAATGTCAGCTATACTGTCCTGTATCAAAATAGCATCTGCTAGTAATATCAACGAGTTATAAATTTATCGAAAAAGTGTAAATTTAGGCAAAAAATAGTGTTTTTGAGTGAAAACAGGGTCGGTTTTTGCCTGAAAAAGAAGGTTGGTTCATTGAAAACTGAAAAACAGTAAAAATTAGCGAAAAAAGTTGGATTTCTGGTGTTTTTTGACAGAGTTTTTCTGTTTTGGTTTTAGCAAAAAGAGTTGTTAAATCAATCAGTCAGGCGGCTTTTTTCCACTCGTATGTGTGGACGAGTCCGCCGAGTTTTGGAATTGATTTAACTTTGCCTTTTTCTGGTTTTTTCTGAATTTCTCTGCCGTTCGGAGAGTCTCTTCCGATAGCGAGATGGCTGCTCAGAATCAAAAACTTCCCGGAACTGCTGCACAACCCATTGAGTTGTGGGATGTTCAGTGACATTCGTGTGAATGATCTTTCTTGTTCCGTGATGAATAATGAAAAACACATACTGAATTTTGAAACTCACAGTCGGCACAGTGAAAAAATCCATTGCAAGAATCCCGTCTTTATGATTGTGCAGAAAAGTTTTCCATGACTGAGCCTTTCTGCTTTCAGGATCATTAAGCCTGAGTTTCTTCAGATAACGGGCAACTGTAGCCTGAGAAAGATTCTCTTT
>DAOQAY010000257.1:0-1921 GCA_035354435.1 bacterium | reverse complement strand
TGAAAAAGAAGGAATAAAAGTTTCGCAGGAACCTGTAACAACAAGGACGCACCCCGTGTTTCTGAATCAGAAGACAGTTCAAGTCTCGGAGACGGTCTCCCCCAGACTTGCAGATATAGTCAATGTGCTCAATCACCTCAGTGTTAATCTGTACGCAGAACATTTTACAAAAGAACTGGGCAGGTTTTATAAAAACAGCGGATCCACCTCCGCGGGAGTTGAAGTCATTAAAGATTTTCTAAATAGAGCAGGAGTTGATACAGAAGGTATGTTTATTGTGGATGGAAGCGGTCTTTCGCCCCAGAATTCAATTAATGCAAAGGAGCTTGTTAACCTGCTGATATACATGGAGAAAAACAGCAAGGATTTCCATGAATACCTGTCTTCTTTACCTGAGGCTGGCAAGGGAGGCACACTTAATCACTCTTTCATGGATCCGGTTTTTGATGGAAACCTCAAAGCAAAAAGCGGCTCGATGACAAGGGTCAGAAGCTTTGCCGGATACTTTTCAACGCAGTCAGGGAAAGAAGCTGCATTCGCTGTTATTGTAAATGATTATTCAGGTTCATCAGATAAAACAACTTCCCTTATTGAGGAGTTCCTGAAGGAAATCATATTGACTAAATAATTTAAAAAAAATTACGGGTGACACTGTCACGATACTTCTGCTAAAGCCGAACTATATTTGAAAATTTTCCGAAAAAACAGGAAAATGATATCAGTAAAGAGTGAAAATTAGATGAACAGTAAAATTTCTGTCAGGAAATGTGAGGAATACGATCTGAATAAGATCATTAACCTGATTTCAGATATATATTCAAAAACCGGCGGACCTGAAGTTCACGGGAAAAAAGTTCTTCTTAAACCCAACATACTAAGTGAAAATGACCCTGAAAAATGTGTCAGCACGCATCCTGTTGTGGTGGAAGCCATGATAAGGTTTCTCCAGTCAAAGGGGGCGACCGTTTTTGTCGGTGATTCCCCTGCAATTCATACGCAACGGTTCAGGGGAGAAAAATGTGGTATCCGCCAGGTAGTTGAGTTGACCGGAGCAATATGGGTTGACTTTCTTCTAGATCCTGTAGAGAAAAAAATCAGGAACCATGATGTCAGAATAGCATCAATTGTCGACAAGGTGGATTTAATAATTTCTCTCCCAAAGTTCAAGACGCACGAACTCATGTACTTCACCGGAGCAGTAAAGAATACCTTCGGGTTGCTGCCGGGCTTCAGTAAAGCGAAACAACATGCTTTATTCAGTGACCGTAACAGATTTGGTAAGTTCCTGGTGGATCTCAATGAAGCAATCACCCCCGACTACTGTTTGATGGATGGTATAATGGGTATGGAAGGTCCGGGACCAGGTACAAAAGGTTACCCGATAAATATCGGCCTTCTGTTTGGATCGACAAATCCTCTTGCCATGGATCTGATAGCTACAAGAGTTGCAGGTTATGATCCGCTTGCAATACCCACATCAAAAATTGCATTGGTCAGAAAGATATGGCTGAAATCAGAAGATGACATAACATATGACGGACCTGAAATTAACAGTCTGATAAAGACTGATTTCAAAAGAATTCCGATAAAAACCAACAATAACATCTCTGTACAGTTTATAAAAAAAAGAATCCCCTTTCTTAGAAAATTTGAAAGGAGACCATTCTTTATACACGATAAATGCACAGGATGCCACAAATGTGTCAACATATGTCCTATGCGGGCTATTGAACCCGATCAGTCAAACAGGACCAGGATAGTTCTCACTGACAACAGATGTATCAGATGTTTCTGCTGTGCAGAAGTCTGTACTGATGATGCAATTGATATCAGAGTTAAAATATTTGGCGTCTAGGCATCAATATTGGCATACTTTGCATGAGCTTCGATAAACTCTCTTCTTGGTGGAACATCGTCGCCC
>DAOQAY010000256.1:0-1935 GCA_035354435.1 bacterium | reverse complement strand
ATTCCTGATCAATAACCTTCTGTTTTCTTTTCCAGACTTTTTCAGGGTCAACTATATATCCGCAACAGACTCATCTATCGGTATAACAGGAATTCTTACTCTTGACGGTCAGGGAGACAACAATGCCGAATTCATTTTTCAGGCACCGTCATCCACTCTTGTAACAGCATCCGGTGCGGCAGGATTTCCACTTAGTGAAATCAAACTGATAAACGGTGCCAGAGCATCTAATGTCTGGTGGCAGGTGGGAAGTTCAGCAACTATTGGAGCTTACTCTATTTTTCAGGGCAACATCCTTGCCGACGCAAGCATAACAATGGAAACAGGAGCGACATCATGTGGAAGACTGCTCGCCGGCGCAGTCACAACCAGCGGTGCATTTGTTTTTGATTCAAACCTTGTTTCAGTGCCGGGCAACGGATGTCTGAAATAATGAAGATGAAAAATGAGAAAACACAAAATGGATTTGCAGATTTAACAATAAACATTCGAAGGAGAAACCAATGAGATTTACAATAGGACTGGCTATATGCCTTACCTTGCTGTTTGCATGGAAACCGGCAACAGCACTTGAATTTGCTTTTCACACCGAACCAGCAGCCGCTTTCTGGGCTGATGAACCGCAATCAAACCGGTTCACGCCCGGATTCTACATTGCTCTCAGGCCTAGTATAATCCTAAGCCGCTATGTGGCTTTACAGTGGTCATACGCATTCCTGATAACTAAGGCTAAAGAGGGCTTCACAGAAAATGGGTCAGCGCACTTCCTTTTAGGCGGAGTGCGCATCCGGCCCCTCGCTTCACTTCAACCGGTAGAAGACCAACTTGGCGGACTGTTTGTCGATTTTAATCTTGGATATGTCAGAACAGGCGACTTAAATCGCTTCGCTTTTGATGCAGGTATCGGCTATGGCTTTCAGATGACACCATGGCTTTCAATGGGACCGGTCATCCGTTATACTCAGATAATGCAACCTGACGATAACTACAACCAGAATCCGGAAGATGCACACTTCTTTACAGTTGGATTGGATCTGGCATTCGGAACTTCACACAAAGAAAAAGATAAAGAAGTGTATGATTGTCCCGAAGCACCGCAATGTATCCAGAAGCCGATAAAAGAAAAAAAGGTGAAAGAAATAAAAGCACTTCCATGTTATATGCCGTGTCCTGATGCCGATCAGGATGGCGTGTGTGATGCCGACGACAGATGTCCCAAAAAGATAGGTCCTGCCTCAACTTTCGGCTGTCCTGTTGATCCGTGCGGAGGAGAACCGCTTCTACTGCTTGTTCAGTTTGAATATGACAGCGACAAACTTCCGCCGCCTATGTATGAAGTACAGACAATGTATCCGATACTTGATGAAATTGCCGCAGTTATATCTCAAGACAAGACCTGCCGTGTCTGCATAATTGGATACGCTTCCGAAGAAGGAGAAAAGGGCTACAATAAGGAACTCAGCAAAATGAGAGCCGCATCAGTTAAAGATTACCTTGTTACAAAAGGAGTTTCAGAATCCAAACTGCCGTCAATAGGCATGGGCGAAAAGTGCCAGCTCATTCCTGAAACCACACACATTCTCAACCGCAGAGTCGAATTCCGCAGGCTTGAGGAAGGAGAAAAATGTCCTAACGACTGTTCCACAAACAGATAAAGAAAGTATTTTCCGTGACACTCTCAGGAAAGGGAGTGTCGGCGGGAAAAAGATAAACAATTAAGACAAGGAGAAATTTCATGTTATGGACCGTAGCAATTATTCTGATCGTTCTCTGGACGCTCGGACTGGTAACATCTTACACAATGGGTGGGTTTATTCACATACTTATTGTTGTCGCAGTTATTGTGATATTAGTCAGACTTATTACAGGCTCAAAGCTTTAAAGGAGTCAACTATAAATAAATGATTTCATGCAGCGACATAAAATTCCTCCTTT
>DAOQAY010000255.1:0-1948 GCA_035354435.1 bacterium | reverse complement strand
CGACTCTGGCAACACTGGAGATACTGGCAACACAGGTGATACGGGTAATACGGGTAATACGGGTAATACGGGTAATACGGGTAATACGGGTAATACGGGTGATACTGGCGATACTGGTAATACAGAACCGACATGCCAATGCGGAGCCGATGATGCTGATGATGACGGTGACGGGATAAACAACGGAATTGAAGGCTGTGAAGATGCCGACGGCGACAGTCTGGTCAACTGTCTTGATACTGATTCGGACGGTGACGGAATAACGGATGCCGAAGAATGCCCGGCTCAGCCTTGCAAAGATACCGATGGTGACACTTTCCCTGATTATACAGACCGTGACAGTGACAACGATGGCCTTCCTGATAAAAAGGAAAAAGAACTGGGAACAGATCCTTACAATAAAGATACTGACGGCGATGGAACTGACGACCTTGCAGAAATTGCTTACGGATCAGATCCTCTTGACCCCGATGACACTATTCCTCCCGGAATCTTTTATGTTGTTCTTCCCTATCAGGCTCCGGATGATGTCACAAGGACTCTTACTTTCTCAACTAAAATCGAAGCTATCGATGTTCTCATAATATTTGACCGAAGCAGTTCAATGAGCACCGAAGCCGACAATCTTAAAAAAGAAATTAAAACTGAGATAATTGATGCCATTGCCGCACAGTTTACATCTCCAGGTTTTGCCGCATACGGACTTGCAAGTTTCGGATATGACTCTTTATATCAGATGAACCAGACAATGACACTTTCAACAGACGAAATTAAAACCGCTGTTGACGGTCTTAAGGCAACTGAAAATAATGAAACAACGACCGAAGCTATTTATCAGGCTTCAACCGGTGAAGGAATCATGGGACATTATTATACGAAATTAGGATCTCAACAATTAATGCCGGTCGATGCAAATATTCCCAAACAGGATTGTAACGGAAAATTGGGCAGTGTCGGAGGAGCATGCTTCAGACAGAAAACCATGCCCATATATATTGTCATAACCGATGAATCATTTACTACTTGCTATCTTGCAAATGAAGCTCCTGCGGGACAAATGTGTTTATGGAGCTGGGCAAACCCTGAACCGCATAATCCCGAAGAAGCAATTGCTTCTATGAATGGTATCGGTGCAAAATTTATCGGTATAGATTCCGGTTTCGGTGAAGATAATACAACTGTAACAAATTACGCTGAAGATGATTTTGTACTTTACTCAGAACTGACAGGAAGCCTTGATGGAACAGGCAAGCCGTTCCTTTATCATACAGATAACTCCAACGGAACCGGCATCGGCGGCAAAATTGCTGATGCTGTAATTGCCCTTACAACCTGGATAGATATGGATGTCACCACCGGAAAAATGAGCGATGAGAACTGCAACGGAATAACTGCAGCTGACTTTATTAAATCATCGAAAACCATTGCGGCAGATCCGCCGGACGGTGTTTCAGGTCAGGATGAGACCACTTTCTTTTCTGTAACTCAGGGAACTGATGTAACATTTGATGTCAGATTTTATAATGATTTCTGTATCAATTCAACAGAATCATGGCTTGAATTCAAAGCTCATGTCACAGTTGTAGGCAACGGTAGCTATCTTTCAAGCAGACTTGTTCATGTAGTCGTTCCTGAAGGCGATAACAAATAATCTGAAAAATCTCATTTTTTTGTCTTCCATTTCAAGTCTATTTAAATATAATCCTTCAAGTGTTGTGAGAAAAATTTTTCTTTAAAATATGTTCTATGGAGAAAAAAATGAAAGTTATGTTTTTTATTCTGACGGTCGCCCTTTCCCTTTTTACTGTTTCATGCGGAGTCAAAGATGACCCGGCAGACACAGGAAACACAGGAGACACCGGGAATACTGGAAACACCGGAGACACTGGAAACACTGGAGATACCGGCGACTCTGGCAACACAGGTGATACGGGTGATACAGGTAACT
>DAOQAY010000254.1:0-1977 GCA_035354435.1 bacterium | reverse complement strand
TCTCTGACGATTATCATGACTTCGTGCTGTCCGTAAACTTTCTGTTCTCCGGTTTTCATGTTTTTCATTAAGATCTTTTTTTCTTTCACTTCATCTTCGCCGATTATGAACATGAATGCGGCTCCCGTTTTATCTGCTTTCTGGAGCGCTTTTTTGAATTTTTTAGGTTTGTAGTCTGCAAAAAACCTGATGGGGTGATGTGACATGTGTTTTGCAAAATGAACCAGGTCATCGACTGCTTCATCGCAGAGCGCATATCCGGCTGAAAGCATGGATTCGCTGTAAAAATCTTCTGGGATGAGATCAAAAAGTCTTTCAAGTCCCATAGCAAAACCAGTCGCCGGAGTGTCCGGACCGCCAATATCTGCAACAAGATTGTCATATCTTCCGCCGCCTGCGACCGCATTCTGTGAACCGCCGGTATTTGCAACAACTTCAAAGGCAGTACGGGTGTAATAGTCAAGTCCTCTCACGATGAAAGGATCAATGATATAAGGCACATGAAAAATAGCGAGCGACTTCTGAAGCTGTTTAAAATGGTCGTCACATGCACCGCAGAGATGATCTGTCATAACCGGAATATCCTTGTATTTTGATTTCGGGTCGCAAATCTTGCAGTCCAGAAGTCTGAGCGGATTTGTATTTATCCTTGTTTTGCAGTCTTCACAAAGATGCTCTTTTTTTGAAGCGAAATATTCGACCAGTTTTTCCCTGTATGCCGGCCTGCACTCCTTGCAACCTATTGAATTTATGTGAACTTCGGCATCTATCTTGAAATGTGTCAGCACTCTGAAAGCGGTAAATATCATCTCGGCATCCATCTGCGCCGTTTCATCACCGAGGATCTCGATGCCAAGCTGGTGGAACTGACGGTAGCGACCTTTCTGCGGCCTTTCGTACCTGAAAAAAGGACCGATGTAAAAAACCTTGAACGGCATCGGTTCGTTCATTGCAATTCCGTGCTCAATGAAAGCTCTCACAACACTTGCAGTACCTTCCGGTCTCATCGCAATATGACGACCTTTTTTATCAAGAAAATCATACATTTCCTTCTGAACCACATCAGTCGTTTCGCCTACACCGCGCTTAAAAAGTGCGATCTCCTCCACCATCGGTGTCCTCATTTCGGTAAAGTTGGCATTTGACACAAGAAGTTTGATATCCTCTTCCATCCTGCCCCAGCGGACCGCCCGTTTCCCGAAAAGGTCATTCATACCCTTGACTGCTGAAATCATTTGTTTTTCTCCTGTTTTTTATTTGAATGATATTTCTGTTTCGGACTATTTGGTTTATCCGGAATTGTTAAAAATAACAACCCTTTTTCAATTAACGGTTTTAATATTTCAGAACGGAAATGTTCTCTATGGGTCAACTCTAAATAAGCCATGATTTCCGCTGTTGTTTTCGGTTCTTTACAGTAGTTTAAAATCTTTTTTATTCTTTCAGCTTGCTCGGTGGCTTGCTCGGTGGCTTGCTCTGTAACTTGCTCGGTTAAAGGGATTGTTATTTTGAACACATCTCCTTCAACCATTATTGGACGACTATTCGAATATACTTGAACGAACTTCATCAGATTTCTTAAACCTGAACCAAGTTCATCAGCAAGTCCTATCTCTTTAAAAACTCTTGCAATAACAGGGTTTTTAGGATGCGGAGAAAAGTTATCAGGATTAAGTATGCCGCCGAAGAAAGGCTTGTTACCGTTCTCAGAGTAGATCCTGTTTTTTTCAATTATTATTTTTGCAGGAAATGCATTAAAATATTCTCTGTGAATCAAAATGTTTGAAGCAATTTCACGAAATATTTTATCCCGCACACTTATCCTTTGGGTTCCTTCAAGATAAAAAGGATCTGGAAGATGTTTCTGACCGAAAGCAATAATCCTGTCATAGCTTTCTATTAAATTTGTTCTTACATCATCCCTGTCATCATATCTATCGAGGTTTTCTCTTCTCACAATAAGGTCGGTTCTATGAT
>DAOQAY010000253.1:0-2020 GCA_035354435.1 bacterium | reverse complement strand
TTCTCCGCTGCAAAAGTCGGACCAAAATCATAATAATGTCCGGTTATCAGACAAAGCGCTTCATCCCGTTTAGCTGTGCTTATTCTGTTGTTGCTCACAGCGCCTCTTTTTCGGGAAATGAACGCCTGCTTCCCAATCCTTTTATAGTTCTTTATCAGCCTTCTTACCTGCCGATCTGTGACTTTTAATACCTCTGCCGCTTCTTTCCTTCTCATCCTTCCTTCAATAGATGCCATTATCACTCCAAATCTGTCAATCTCTTTTCCACTCATGTAGATCGCATCCTCCTTCATTTCTTCCTCCAGAAGCCGTTTCCTTATCCGGAAGATTATTTATAAAAGCGGACATTTCTACTTTGCTGCTTTAGGACATTACTACTTTGCCCCCACAGAAAGCGGCTAATTCTTGCAAAAATCGCCTGAATTTATATGCTGATTCCGATAATTTGCCGGGGGGCGGAATGACAAATCCTTATAAAATAGAGACAAAGACTGAAAGTATTGCTCCGAAGATAAAAAAAGATGAGCAGTGGCAGGGTTATCCCAATCCTGTGTGGCATAAAAAGGATAAGAAAAAAGTAACGATACTTTATTCAATGATCGAGCGGAGAAAGTCGTTTTTCATCAGGGCTTATCTGATCAGGAACGGTTATAATTTCATTGATATGGGCGATCATATTAAAGAAGATGTCCGCTGGGGCAAGGAGTACGGCAACAGGATGGAATGCAATCCGATGTATTTCACTTCGGGCAGTTTCATCAGGCATCTTTTCAAGCTTCATAACGAGCTCGGGCTGTCGAAAGAAGAAGTTGTCGAAAAATATATTTTCATGTCTGGCGGCGGTCAGTGCGGTCCTTGCCGTTACGGGATGTATCCTCAGGAATATCTCAAAGTTGCTAACGATGCCGGTTTCAAGGGTTTCCGTCTGATGGTTTTCTCTTCCGAGCTTAACGATTCGATGCTTGATAAGGACTGTGCATTCCAGTTCAATCTCGATTTCAGGATCAACATGCTGATCTCCTTTGTACTTGCCGACTTCATGCACATTGCCGAATGTGCCTTGAGACCGTATGCTGTGGATAAAGAACAGGCATTAAATGTGATAACCGAGTGTGAAAACATACTTCTTGAAGCTTTTTCAAGCCATTTTTATATGATAAAACTGCCGATAGCACTGCGGAAAGTGAGCAGGATGCTTGCAAATGTCCCGAAAAAGAGTGTCAAACTTCCGCTGATATATATGACTGGTGAAGTTTTTGCGAACCTTGCACACAATGAAGGCAATTACAATATGCGCCGGTTTATCATGGATGAAGGGTGTGAAGTGATTCCCGGATCGTTCACTTCAAGAGCGATGTATGACAACTGGAGAAGAGCCCGTGAAGCAGAACGGGGAATGAAATATGCCGCAACTGAAAAAGAGTATAAATACTGGAAAAAATCGCTGAAAAGACAGCATGTCAGCGATAAAGCGATACTTATTTTCTATAACTGGCTTAAAAAACACCTCAATCCGTCTGCTTTTGGCGGAAGAGCCGAACTTCCCGACCTCGATGAGATAGCAAGACTCGGATATGAACTTTACCACCCTGAAATATTCGGCGGCGAAGGAAATCTTGAAATAGGCGAAGCGGTCCATTACGCTCCACTTGTTGACGGATTTTTATCATCAAAACCATTTGGATGCATGCCATCATCAGGAGTAAGTGACGGAGTACAGGCAAAGATCATGACAATGTACCCCGACCTCAATTTCCTCAGCATCGAAACAAGCGGCGACAACGAAGTCAGCATCCTCAGCCGAGTCAGCATGATGCTCTTCAAAGCCAAACAGAAAGCAAGCAAGAAAAACTCATCCCCGCACTCCTTTTATCAACAAAAAGAAGGGGCTTAAAAATAAATTCCGACTCCGTGGTCTTGTTTTTCATAATAACTGTTTATTAAATAAGTCATGTTTTTTAATAATTAACGGAGTCAACTATAAATAAATGATTTCATGCAGCGACATAAAATTCCTCCT
>DAOQAY010000252.1:0-2077 GCA_035354435.1 bacterium | reverse complement strand
CAAAAATTATAGTCAAAACACTGAAAAACAGGAAAAAAACAGTTTTTGTTGCAGCAGTCATCTTTCTGGCTTCTCTCTTTATGGTTCCTGTTATCGGAATTGATTTCCTTCCTGAAGAAGATGAAGGAATGATACAAGTGGAATATGAAATGCCTTTGGGCACTAAAATTGAGGAAACACTTAAAACAGGTCAGCACATTGACCGTATAATGAGAGAAGAAATACCTGCAAAATATCTGCTTAGAACTTTCATGAGAGGCGGACCGGATGATTCAGGATTTGCTCAGAAAGTTCAGGATACAAACAGTGGTGTAACAGGAGCAAGACTGGTCTCTCAGGATGACAGAAAAGAAAATGTAAAAGTTTTCGTCAATAAAATCCGTGCAAGAATCATAAAAGAAGTTCCAGGTATCGAAAAAATGGACATAATTACTTCAAGCGGAATGGGTAATCTGATAAGTGGTGGTGAAAAACCAGTAACCGTAAAACTTGCTCATAAAGATTTTAAAAAGATCAATGAAGCCGCATTGAGATTTCAGAGCGAACTTCAGAAGATCCCCGGACTTAAAGATATATCGAATGACTCTGACAGTCTTAAACCTCAGGTTGAAGTCAGGATCGACCGCATAAGGGCAAGTCAGGTCGGACTTAAAACTGCGATGGTCGCAACGGCTGTCAGAAATGCTTTTTATGGCAATACAGCTTCAGTTTACAGAAAAGACGGTGATGAATTTGATATTATGGTCAAATATAAAAAAGCTGATAGAACAAATCTTGAGCAGTTAAAAGAACTTGAAATAAAGACCATGACTGGGTCAATCGTAAAACTCAAGGATGTCGCAGAAGTAAAAGAAAGCCTGACTTCTCTTGTTGTGAACAGACAGAACCGTGAAAGGATCGTCACTATCGGAGCAAGACTTGAGGACAATATCGCAATAGGAAAAATCGGTATCGAAGTCGAAAAAGCACTTAAAAATGCAAATATACCGCCTGATGTTGAAGTTATTTACGGCGGAAGTCTGAAAAGTCAGAAAGAAAATACAGGAGACCTTGTTCTGATGCTGCTTCTTGGAATTATACTTGTTTATCTTGTCATGTCAGCACAGTTTGAGTCTTTTATCGATCCGTTCATTATCATTTTCTCCATTCCTTTTGCGATAAGCGGTGTACTGCTCGGATTATTCCTGACCGGTCAGACACTTTCAGTTCCGGCATTTCTGGGAATGATAATACTGGTCGGAGTCGTCGTCAACAATGCGATTGTCCTGATCGACTACACCAACATTATGAAAGTGAAACACAATTTTACAATGGATGAAGCACTCATCTTCTCAGGTGAAAGAAGATTAAGACCTATTCTTATGACAGCCATAACCACTATTTGCGGTATGATTCCTCTTGCACTTGCCGGAGGTGAAGGTCACGAAATATACAGACCGATGGGCGTTTCAGTTGTTTTCGGACTCACCTTCTCAACACTTGTCACACTTGTACTTATCCCTGCCGCATATTCAATGACAGATGAATTCCTGAAAAAACACGGCTGGAGAAAAACAGATAAGCAGGCTGCTTAAAGATCGTAATTTATCTGATCATTTATCAAAGTACGGAATAATCTTTGTAAAGAATTCATAAAAGCCTGAATTGGACATTACGACCGTGACCGTATCAGCTGAACTGTTCCCACACAACCATTTGATAATATTGTCTATTTCCTTGATGTAGAAAGCTTTTTCATCACCAGCTTCGGCATTTATTTCACCTACAACCCTAACTGGCGAAAACCTGATCTCAGGTGGAAAATTATTAAGTTTCGGCGGATGACCGATCACAACTTTTTGAGCCAATTTGAAAATCTGAGTATATTCTTTTTCAAAAACATTCTGATTATTCGAGTTTGTTGCAGGGTCAAAAATGACAGAGACTTTCTTTTCCGGATAAAACTGGATGAAAGATTCGAGTGTGAGCCTGACAGCCGTGGGATGGTGTGCAAAATCACTGAAAACAAGTCCGCCGTTGATACTACCGATAAGTTCCTGCCGTCTTTTTATCCCTTTCATTGTCTCAAAAACGCCGT
>DAOQAY010000251.1:0-2100 GCA_035354435.1 bacterium | reverse complement strand
AAACTCCCCTTCTTTCCATAGAGAGAAGGGGTTGGGGGATGAGTTACCATCCATCCGTTTCACAGTTCTCTTCATTGTATCCGCTGCAAGTTGAATTGCAAGCGGCAGTTCCGCCTATGTATTCAGCATCAAATTCTGAACACTGGATTGTATCACTGTCACATACTTCTCCCGGTTCTATCATGCCGTTTCCGCATTCCGCCTGAATTCCTGACACTTTTGATTTGTGCAATGCTCCTGAATATACCTGATAAAGAACTTTATTGTGCACATATCCTTCTCTGACAAAGTTCTTTTCTCCGGTTATCCCTTTAAGTCCTGTTTCTTCAATTCTGTACTGTCCGTTTTTGCATCCGAGATATACCGCCTGTCCTGAGCCTGTCGAAGGGCCTGATCTCTGCATTTCTGCATCTGTGCATCTCTTTTCAAAGTATTTTGTTCTCACAGGTGAATTGATGTTAGAAATGTCATAAATTCCTGTGAATCCTTTTGTTGTCAGCCAGCTTGTGGTTTCTTCATAAATGTAAAGCCTTTCACCTATGACTTCAAGGTCAATTACTTTGCCTGATGTCGCAATGGTTTTAATGAGTTGCGGATTCTGCGGATCTGTCAGGTCAAATACTCTAACCCTTTTATTTTCAGCGGTGAAAAGCGTGTCACCGGAAACTCTGACATTGCCGCATGATGACGAACTTATTCCTTTCACTCTTGAAATTGATCCTGTTTCAGCGATGGAATAAATATCAACTTCTTCATAGTTCGCTCCGTACATTGTGTTCCCATACACCGCAAGATTGTTCGTCTCGCCTGTGTAGAGCATATCCTGATCTTTCAACGATCCGTCACTTCTTATTTCAACTCTTCTTACTCCGGTAAGTCCGCCAAGATACAGATTGTTTTTATATCCGGCAACAGTTTTCTTATAGTCAAAGTATGAAACTGTGTCATAGTTGTAGTCATAGACTGAAATGCACTGTCCTTTGTAATTTGTCGCTCCGGGGAATATCGAACCATTGGTTTCATTGATACAGAATGCTGTTTCGTATTCCGGTTTTTCCATCTGTATGGAAACTGGTGTGAATCCTCCTTCCGAAAGCTCCCATGCTCCTATATTTCCTGAAATGTCCTTGAGGTCGGCAAGGATTATCTTTTCACCTGAATTGAACGGTTTGATGAATGCGTCATAGCTGATTCCAAGTGATGCCGCTTCATTTATTCCAGACTCGCTGTTCCATGAATAAAGCGTGTTCTGATCATTGGGTCCGGGAGCTGTAAAATAAAGCTCGTTTCCTTTTACAAATGTATTATTAAGTGAGAACGCTTTGCCGAAGTTGAAATCACCGAGCTTTTCCCAGTAATCATTATCTTCCTGATACACAAGTATCTCACCATCTCCGTTTTCATCCATCATCATTGAATGAACTCTTCCTTCAATTTCAAATAGGGAAATATAGGCAGGTTCCCATGGAAGCGGTGAAAGTGCTGTCATATATGCGCCGTTATCCGAGAATGATATTTTTGCAAAGCCTGTTGATCTTTCCGGGATCTGTTCGGCATTGTCTATACCAGCCTGCTCCTGTAAAGTCCGTGCTGTTCTTTCATTGAATCCGGCCGCCATGAATATTTCTGTTCCCGATGTGAGTGCCGCCGCCGATCTCATTTCAATTCCATTTGCAACAGGCTTGACATCATTGAATATTCCGTTGACATCAGTGAATGCTATATTGAATATACCGTCTTTCATGAAATATGCGGCATTTCTTCCGCCGAAATCAAATATCTGATTGTAATCATCATTGAATGATACTGATGTAAGACTTATTGAATCGCCGTCAAATCCCACTTTGGAGAATTCCGACGGCCTCATGATTGTTTTATAAAGATTATTTTTTACTCTGTCTTCAAATCCCTGTTCCCTAAATTGTTCGATTTGCAACTTTTTCTTAATGATTTTAACTGGTTATTCAGTCACTGAACTTCATAAATAGTTTTGAAATCGGCTTCAGATTGTATTAAATTATCGACAGGATGTCAAGAAAAAGTTTAAATTAAGACTTTCTGTCAGGTATGAACAACTTTTTTATTTCGTTTTTTCCGGTA
>DAOQAY010000250.1:0-2127 GCA_035354435.1 bacterium | reverse complement strand
CTCAAGTGCTTTTTCAATTGAAACATCAATAAACACAAGCACATCAGGCATTGTTGCAAATCTGTTTATCCCCTTGACCCATTCATAGCTGACATTGACCGACTGATATGCGATCGAGCTGAAAAAATATCTGTCTGTAATAACTGTTTTCTTTTCCCGCAGTGCCGGCCAGATCCTTTCTCTAAGGTGATTAAGTCTGTCTGTGGCGAACATCAGGGCAAGCATTTCGTGAGTAAGCGGCGCATCTTCGTCTTTTTTTGCAAGCACTTCCCTTATCAACTTTCCTGTCGGCATGTCGGTCGGTTCTGCTGTCAGAAGGACATTGTGACCTTTATTTGTGAGATATTTCTGAAGCTCTTTTATCGTTGTGCTTTTTCCGCTTCCGTCAATCCCTTCAACTGCTATAAACATCTTATTCTCCAATAAATTCAGATATTTTAAGATCATCAAAATAAACACTTGATCTCCAGTTCCCGAAAGAGAGCCTGTTGTATCCGTCACTGGTTTTAAGCGGATCATCATCAGAATATTTCAAGAAAAGCTCACCATCTACAAACCAGCTGATTTTATTATCAATTCTCTCGACTCTAACCTTGTATTTTTTCCCTTTTTCAAGCTTTGTTTTATTTTCTGATCTTTTCTTTTCATGCTCATGAAGCTTTGCAATGATCGAAACTCTGTTGCTCCATCCTCCGAGAATGAAAGCATACCCGTCACCGTGATCGTGAATAAGTCCGTCGCCCCATGCATTGAACTTCACATCGACACCGTCACTTTCGCTCCACATCGTAAGTTCGATAACGCCGTTTTGCGGCAGTGCAAACCCGCTGAGAACAAGATTCCTGTTCTCCGCTTTTGTGCTGACAACCTGACCATCACTTATGTTCCAGTCACCGCCTTGCACAGTGTAGTTATCACCAAGCCCTGCTCTGTTGAAATCATCTTCAAAAACAGTTTTCAGTTTAATTTCCTTTGTGCAGGAAAAAAGAAAAAGTGCCGAAACAATTGTACAAATTATTGTAATTTTCATAACTTCCTCCAATTAACGGGTGAATTTATCAAATATGGCAGTGAATGTCAAAAGAGAAGAATTTTCCCCGATTTTTGGTTACTGATTTATCTTTTTAAGAAGCCATGCCATATTTTCGCCGAGTGTCAGCATGGTTTTCACACCTTCCTCGTCCTTTTCGAACTCGCCGATGTCCCGTGAAAGAGACAGATTCCAGTATGTCGAGCCGGGAACTGCCATTTCAGAGACGAGAAGAAAATTGTTGATCGCCTGAAAAACATTAAGCGCACCGGCTCTTCTCGCAGCAACAACTGCCGCTCCGGCTTTTCTTTTGTACAATCCGCCGTTAGCTCTCGAAACATAACCGACTCTGTCAATAAATGCCTTTGTTTCTGAAGTAAGAGCCGCAAAATAGGTCGGAGAACCAATTATAATTCCATCCGCTTTCACCATTTTTTCTATCCATCCGTTGATCGGATCGTCATTAAAAATACATTTTCCGTTCTGAAGTTCTTTGCATTTTCCGCAGGCAGAACATCCACGGATCAAATTTCCTCCGACCTGAATAAGTTCACATTCGATTCCTTCCCGTTCGAGAACTTCAAAAACCTTCCTGATCATCATTCCGGTGTTACCGCCCTTTCTCGGGCTTCCGTTAAAAGCTACAACTTTCATCATTCACTCCAACATTAAAATTGTTGAACAATATTATAAAATAATGGTATTTTTGCAATAACACTCCTTCACAAATGCAAACATTCCTTGACCAACAATATTTTTTTATTAAAATGATGTAAGCAAAATTAGAATCTATGTTTGTGGAGTGATGAAAATGTTATTACCGGCAAAATCAAAAACAGATATCGTGGTTTCCGTTATAATGAAGTTTCCGCCAAGAGAATTTTCTGACTGCTATGTCGGAGTCATGCCCGATAATGACCCGAGATTATCGGAAAATAACACCCTTGTCACTAACCGGAATTGCCTGTATGAAAAAGCTGTTTCTGCCGATGTTGCCCAAGAACTCAAGAAAAAGTTCATTGATCTGGGAATGCAAGGTACTCTCAATGAAGGCAGTGGAAATTCAACTGTAGTTTATGTTTATAAAACGAACCCGA
>DAOQAY010000249.1:0-2134 GCA_035354435.1 bacterium | reverse complement strand
CCCGGTCCCTTCTACAAATGAAATTCCTGCATTTTTAAGTGTCTGGGTGAAACTTCCTGATCTTGATGGGTCGCCCATCTGCATTCCGTGGTCTGATGTAAAAATAATGACAGATTTATCAAGTATTCCCCAGTTCTGGAACCATTTAAAAACAACGCCGATATCTTTGTCGATGTGCTCATATACATCTTTCATGAGATTGCCGTGAGGTCCTTTGGCGTGTCCGGCACTATCGCTTGTCGGAAAATTCATTATCACATATTTTGGCATCGGATTGGGTCCTGATTTGAAGAGTATTTCGAGTTCGCTAAGCGCTATTCCTTCGCTCTGCTGAGTTCCCAGAAGGATATATTCTGATACCGGAATGTTCGGCAGCGGAGTGTCAAGAGAGGGGAGAAGGGTGTCAAAACTGACTATTTTTCCACTTCTGTCTGTAAGTTCGAGATCGGATGTGTCAGCTTCTTTTACGCTCGGGTCAAAAATGCTCATTGTGTATCCGCCGTCTCTAATCGCATTTTCCCAAAGACCGAAAACTCTGTGAACGGCTGTGTGCAGAGTTTCAGCCTCTCCATAGACCGGATTGAAATATTTTCCGGTACTTGCAGTTTCTGAGATCGGTGCGGCGACTTTATCTTCGCTCCTCAGATAGTATGAATTATCTACAAGTCCGTGGTGACCGCTGTAAATGCCGCTTCCAAGTACATTGTGACTCGGATAGGTAACTGAAGGAAAATTAGTTATCATACCAAATCTGGCAAATACTCCTTCATTTTTCATTTTGTTGAAATTTTTGAAATCATCCGGATATTCGTCCATAAGTTTGTAAACTTCAGTCATATTGGCACCATCAGCCACGATTATGATCACATGTTCGGCTTTTTCACCGTTTAAAATTTCTTTAATTACAGATCCATCCTGCCATTTGAGTTTGTTGAATGCGCTCTTTATTCCTCTTTCATCAACGCCTTCGATATCCGGCATTCCGAAAAGCTCTGCAATAGTAGGTGCAATATCAGTATGTCGTACAGGTCTTTCAAGAATAGAGTGTGTTATGCCTTTTCCCCAGATCAAAAGAGGACTTCTTGACTGGATCATGTTCAATGAACCGTGATTTTCTGCATGACCTTCTTCATAATGTGAATAACCTTTCGGATTTACGATGAAATCACTGCTGTCCGGATGATCGAAATATGCTGTAAGTCGCTCATAACCGAATGGATAACTGTCTTCTTCAGGCTCAGGAAAGCTCATTCTGGGATCAGATGCTGAATATTCAAGATCTTCACAGCCGGAACCTTCAGGGTTTCCTCCTGCCGCAAGCTCTTCATTGTATGTCGGAAATGCCGTTGCATCTTGATTTTTTAATGGATTCTCACCGTCAGAGTCAATAATCTCATAAACATATCCGCGATTTGTGTTAACTCTTTTAAATCTGATGAATCCTCTTTCTGCAACAACTTCATACAAATCCTCCTCAAGTCTGGTCGCAACAAAATCGACCCCGGGATTTTTCAAAAGAGATTCAACAGATCTGTTATAAAGGTTCATTTCATCAGTTCCTGTAATACCCTGAGTAGTAAGGGGAAAAGATGCAAATCCTGAATTTGTTCCAGTGTTTTCCAGTTCAAAAGGTTCTGAAGAAGCTGTGAATTCCCCGGTATCTGCGGCAACAGTGATCTTTATTTCTCCAGAACAGCCGGCCTGTTGATCCCAACTGGGCCATGTAACAGTATGCGTTCCGTTCGGAAGTGCCGAAATATCTTCAATGATCAGAGCTTCTTCCGCACTTTCCCCGTTACATCCGCCTTCAAAGAAAACAGTTATTCTCCTTGTATCTTCATCCGGAAAATCAAGAGTGAAAGAGATTTTTATTCTTCCGAAGTTTCCTTCAGTTGTCACATTCCGCAATGGCTTTGCTTCAGGTTCATTGTCAGAATCAGCATATTCATCAATCTGTGATTCATCTTCATCCGGTTTTGAATTCTGCTCATCGGGTTCGGTCTTTTCTTCAAAATCATAATCCTGCTTATCACTCAGGTCTTCATCGGATGAATATTCTGTTCTGTCACATGAGATAAAAAGCAGAAAAACGGTAAAAATTAAAAAAACTTTCGGGATTTTCATTTTATTCTCC
>DAOQAY010000248.1:0-2142 GCA_035354435.1 bacterium | reverse complement strand
TCCGTGAAAATATCTTACACCCCAGTCGATCGCACCAACCCAGTAAACTGAATCGGATATTTTTACTGCCTTGAAATTACTAGACATATTCAGCTCCTTAAACAACTACCGGCGGAACAAAAACTCTTGCGGCAAGATCTTTGTCCATCATAAACATTCCCTGCCCCGACTCATTCATCAATTTAAGCTGTTTTATAATTGTCTGAACATTTGATTCTTCTTCTACCTGCTCATCGACAAACCATTTATAAAAAGAACTCGTCGCATGGTCGTTTTCTTTGATTGCCGCAGTCATTATGTCGTTAATTCTGCCTGTAACGATCCTTTCATGCTCAAGAGCATGTTCAAAAGCCGCTTTCACGCTTTTCCATTCCACCGGAGGAACAGGAACTGCTGCGAAAGTTGGTCTTCCGCCTCTTCCGACAAGATATGCATACATTCTTTTTGCGTGAAAAAACTCTTCTTCCCACTGAACTTTCATCCAGTTTGCAAATCCCGGAAGATCAAGGCTGTCCATATATGCACCCATTGCAAGATATATATATCCTGAATAGATTTCAAAACTCATCTGATCATTGATCATTTTTTCCATTTTTTTACTAAGCATTTTGTTCTCCTACTTCTTTGTTGACCAGTTACCGTGAACATTGCAATATTCCCTTGCAACGAGTTTATCACTGTACGGAACATAAAATTCCGCAACAGGCTGGTCACCGGGATGCAGGTATTTTCTCTGATTATATTCACCGTTAATTACCTCAATCCACTCAATAAAATGAGCATCAGTCATCGGATGGAGAGTCGAACCGACTGTAACTTTTACACCGGTTGCTGTTTTTTCAATAATTGGAACATGTTTTTCTGTTGTGCTGTCAGCACTTTTTTCGGTCATGAGCGTCATCGGCTGACCGCAGCACACAAGCGTTCCGCCGCCGACATGAGCAAGACCGACTATATTTCCGCAAAGTTCACATTTAAAAATATCTCTTCTTTTCATTTTCTTCTCCTACCAGTTTGTGTTATTAACTTCAAAATAAGCCTGCGGATGATCACACGCCGGACATTTTTCAGGAGCACCTTTTCCTTCATGAATATAACCGCAGTTTATACAACGCCACTCGACCTTTTCATCTCTTTTAAAAGCTTCACCTTTTTCAATTTCCTTAAGAAGTGCTCTGTATCTTTTTTCATGATGTTTTTCAGCATTTGAGATCATTTTATACATAGTTGCAACATCCTTAAACCCTTCTTCAGTCGCTATCTTTGCAAATTCCTGATAAAGGTCTGTCCATTCTTCATGTTCGCCATCAGCAGCGGCCTTCAAATTTTCAACTGTAGAACCGATCATTCCTGCAGGATACGACGCTGTAATCTCCACCATTCCTCCTTCAAGAAATTTAAACATCCTTTTTGCATGCTCTTTTTCCTGATTGGCAGTTTCTTCAAAAATAACAGCGACTTTTTCGTAACCGTCTTTCTTCGCCTGTTTAGCCCAGTAAGTATAACGCATTCTTGCCTGGGATTCACCGGCAAAAGACTTTAGCAGATTCTGTTCTGTTCTGGTTCCTTTAATTGACATTTACTTCTCCCTTTTAAAAGATTGTTAAGATGTTATCCATATTTTTAAACCTGTAATCAATCATCAGGCAAAAAACTATCACAATTAAACAAAAAAGTCAACGGTGTCCGAATTAAATTAATTAAAACATTCAGACATATTGCAATTTTGTCAGTTTACTTCGAAATTTATTTCGCTTTTCTTTTTTTCAAGCTCTTCGAGTTTTTTCTGTTCCTGCTTTTTTTTGTAAGCACGATCACCTTCCGTTGTGGTTTTCACTTTCCGGTCCTTTTCATCAAAGAAATACTGCCCACCGAAAACATCTTCAGGAATACTTTTTAAAAATCCGGACTTTACAAGCTCCGTCATTTCCTTATCTGGCGACTTACCTGTCTGTTGCGTATATTTTTCAGCAGCATCGGAAAGAGAAATAAGATTTTCATAATGTAGAAGCTCTTTTTCAAGCTGATCTATCATATTCTTATCTTTGGCATTTTTAAGTTTTTCTTTTGTATATTCGTATCCTAGTTTATATCCGCCACCAGCTGTGGCAACTCTGCTGACCAGCCAGAAAAGCCTTTCCG
>DAOQAY010000247.1:0-2171 GCA_035354435.1 bacterium | reverse complement strand
ATGACTAGAAAATATATTCCTGAGGGTTGTGAAAAAGCGGCTAAGAAAAAAAAGGTTCATGAAAAGTATGATTCTGAGATTGAGAGTGAATTTCTTGAAATTCTTGAAAGATTCAATCAGAGATCTGCAGAAGTCAAAAGAAAGAGTGTGATTTTCCCGACTGCGGCACCTAAAAATCATACAAAGATCATTCCCGGGACTGAAAACTATCAGTTCCCTGCGCTTACTGAAAATGAGCAGAAACGGTATGACGAACTTAAAAAGATCGTTACCGACATTGAAAAGAACATTTCAAAAAGTTCCGCAACGGTTTCAGGAACTATTGAGGATTTTTACAGAACTCAGCTCAACGATATGCAATGCGAAGCGGTTTTCACTCTCGACGGGCCTGTACTTGTCATTGCAGGAGCAGGAAGCGGAAAGACAAGAACTGTCGTACACCGCGTTTCGTATATGCTGCAGAAAGGGATAGATCCGGCATCGATCCTTCTGCTGACATTCACACGAAAGGCTTCAGAAGAGATGATATCACGGGTTAATCAGCTTACCGGGGCTGAGACTGCCCGCAGGATAACGGCAGGGACTTTTCACAGTTTTGCAAACATGATGCTCCGTATTTACGGCACGAACATCGGGATAAGCCCGAACTTTACAATTTGTGACACTGTCGATTCCGAGGACATTATCGATCTCATTAAAAATGAAAACGAATTCCAGAAAAGGAACCGTCCTTTTCCGCAGAAAGGAACAGTCGTGGAAATGATAAGCAGGTCAAGGAACACCGGTACTTCGATCGGAGAAGTACTTGATTCACAATATCCGAAATATCTCGATTTTACCGATGATATAAAACTCATTTCAATAAAATATGATGAATTCAAAAAAAGCCGTAACATTCTTGATTATGACGATCTGCTTGAAAGATTTCTCGATCTGCTTGAAAATACACCGGCCGTCAGGGCAAAGATTCAGTCAAGATATAAATTTGTAATGGTAGATGAATATCAGGATACAAACACATTTCAAGGCCGGATTGCAGATATAATTTCTGAAAAGCACAGAAATATCATGGTTGTAGGTGATGATCTCCAGAGCATTTATGCTTTCAGAGGTGCGAACTTCGAGAACATTCTGCGGTTTCCTCAGAAATGGCCTGACTGCAGGATCATAAAGCTTGAACAGAATTACCGCTCGAAAAGAGAACTGCTTGATTTCACGAACTCAATCATCGGCAACTGCTATGCCGCATATAACAAATCACTGTTCTCAATGTCTGAAGGAGCGGTAAAACCTATTATAAAAAGAGCCTCTGATGCCCAGAATGAAGCGGTATTTGTCGCAGATATGATCGAGCATGAACTTCTCAGGGTCAAACCTTATGAAATATCGGTACTTTACAGATCGGGATTCCACGGCAGTTTTGTGCAGGCGGAACTTTTAAAAAGAAACATCGATTTTGCGGTTTACGGCGGGATAAAGTTCATCGAAAGGCGTCATATAAAAGATATGCTGAGCTATGCAAAAGTCATTCAGAACCCTTCCGATACTGTCGCTTTGAATAGAATTCTCAAGCTTCTGCCCGGCATCGGCACCGGCACATCAGGAAAGATAATTGCAGCTGTTACGACCGGCGGGTTCAGGGAGATCGGATCGTTTTCGAAAAAGAAATATTTCAATGACATAAAAAAGCTTTTCGAAATGCTTTTCAAGTCAGGAGAAGTTGGCAGAAGTGTGGCAAGCATCCTGAATGAAGTGTCGAATTATTACATTCCGGTGCTTCAGGAAATTGAAACCGACTATGAAGAAAGAGTCCGTGATATATCCGTTCTTCTCCAGATCGCAGGAACATACAAGTCACTTGAAAAATTTCTGACCGATTTTGCTCTCGACCCGCCGGAAAACAGACTCAATAAAGATAATGGTCCCGTTGAAAATGATGATGAGTTCGGGAAAGTCGTGCTATCCACCATACACAGCGCAAAAGGACTTGAATGGCACACAGTTTTTGTCGTGCACCTCCTTGACGGCTGCTTCCCGTCTGACCGCTCTCTTTCAAAAATTGACGACCTCGAAGAAGAAAGAAGACTTTTCTATGTCGCATGCTCCAGAGCCAAGGAAAAACTTGTCCTCACCTTCCCCGCATCACTATCCTTTTACGGCGGAAGCCTCTC
>DAOQAY010000246.1:0-2254 GCA_035354435.1 bacterium | reverse complement strand
GCCCCGAGCTCTTTAAGTTTTTTACATGCGGCGATAAGAGTTCCGCCAGTTGCTACCATATCATCAACAATAACGACATTTCTATCTTTTACAGCACCGACAAGCCTTGCTTCAACAACGACCGATGCCTTCGAATAATCTCTTTCCTTTACGATAAGCGCCATTTCTGTCTTAAGTTCCCTTGAATAATATCTTGCCGTCTCAGCAGAACCGACATCAGGTGCTACAACAACTGTATTTTCGTTAATAAGTTCTCTCTTTTGCATTGCCTTCATAAGCTGTCTTGATGCATGAAGGTTATCAAGTCTCGCCCTGTGGAAGAATCCTGCTATCGCCTCTGCATGGATATCAATTGTCAGGACTCGTGATGCTCCGCTCTCTTCGATAAAAGCGGCAACCATGGATGCCGTGACACTTTCTCTTCCTTTTCTTCTTTCCTGCCTTGAATTGGGAAATTGAGGAATTACTGCGGTTATCGTCCCGGCATCACTGTTAAAAGCGGCATTTGCAGCAGTCGCAAGAGCCATAAGATTGTCATTTACCGACAAAGAACTTAGCGGATCATCCATAAGCTGGATAATATAAACATCCATACCTCTGATCGGTTCGTCTATCGTTGTTTTTATTTCTCCGTTTGCAAAATGAGTTTCTGTGGTCTTTATGTATCTGAATCTGTCCTGACGGCTTTCTTTCGAATATTTTTCTTTGAGATACTCAACCACCGCATCTGCAAAAGGTCTGCCCGAATTACACGCAATTATGCCAAGTTGTCCGCGATCTGATGTCATTTTGTTCCCCACCCTTTGAGTAAAAATAAAAGAACTTGGCTAATATATAATGACACATCACAATATTTACAAGGTTTTTAAGAAAAAAAATTAATTAATTGAATATTGGATTGTGTCTGCTAAAATTACCCGTTTTTCTTATTGGAGATTTTGATGAAAGATCTAATTTCAGTTCTTATTGCGTTATTGATATCCATCCAGCTTTCAGCCGATGCATACAAAGATGAGCTTAAATCGATAGCATCAGACAGAAAAATGATAATTTTAATGGAAAAAACTGTGGCAAATGATGAAAAAGGGTGCGGACAGAACACAGGAAAACTTGATGCTGCGGTTCAAATTGAGATCAATATCTACTGTCAGGCAAGAACAAGAGTGATTTCAAAACTTCCTGGGCTTAAAAAGCTCATTGATGAATATGAACCTGTACTGAAGAATTTTTTTGATAACTGTCCTGAAGTGACGGATGAAGAAAAACTTAAACTCTGCCGGATACTTAATGAAAAAGTATCAGAAAAAGCAGCTTTAATAAATAAGGAAAAAGAGGAACTTGCAAAAGATATGGACCTTATGGAAAACGCCGGTAAAAAAGCCGCTGAAACTTTCAAACATAAAAAAGATATCGAAGAAAAAGAGAGAGGACAGTATCTCAAAGATGCTTTGCGATTGAAAAAAGAGACTGTGATAACGATGAACTCCGGACTTCTTGAAGATATAAAGATTTTCAACAAGTCAAAGTCGGCACTGACAAAAAATCTGACCAGCGGATCAAAGGAACTGACTGAAAAGACTGCACTTCTTCTCAAAGGTGTGACCAGAATAATTGCCATTAACACCGATCTCCAGAATGTCTGTTCAGGAATGCTCAGAAGTATTGATGCGGCAAACAATGCCTGCAATCTGAAATATTCCGAGGCTGGATGCAATGATGCGGAAAAAGCACTTGAAAAGAAGTTCGAAGATGGAAATTCTGCAATAAAAGCATATATTTCCGATAAAGTGGCACTTGCAGGCGAAGAAACTGCTTTAAATAAAAAAGCTGTCGAAGAAGTTGCCATAATGATGGAAAAAGCAACCACCCGGATTACCGGCTATCTTAAAAATATCGAAATGCAGAATGACATGCTCAAACAGAGGATAGAACTCAGCAAAAACGATGCGGAAGTTCTCCGGGGAATGGAAAATAAAACATTCCTCAAAACATATATGGGATTTGTTGAGATTATGATTTCACTCAAAGTGGAAACAGACGGTTTCATCAGGAAATTCAATGATTATCTTGAACGGATGAACAAATTCAGATCGGAATGCACCGATTCCAAAACCGAACTCACGGCACTCTGCCATGACACAGGGACCGCACTTACAAAAGAAGTAGATGCAACAGTCGATAAGCTGACACCTTATGGCACCAAGTTCAATAGACTAAACAGCGACTTAGCCGCATTTTCAAAGAAAGTTTCAGG
>DAOQAY010000245.1:0-2283 GCA_035354435.1 bacterium | reverse complement strand
TTAGATCTGATGGCACGATAGTTCTTTTCAGAAAGTGCCGCACCGCCGCCGAATGAAATGATGTTATCTTTCAAAGAACACGATATGACAACAGCTTTATCTTCCAGTTCCCGAAAATCTGATTCGCCTTTTTTTGCAAATATTTCAGAAATTGTCATCAATTCATTCTGTTCTATAAATTCATCAGTATCAAAAAGCGGTCTGTCCAGCATTTTTGCAAGTTCACGGGCTGTGCTCGTTTTTCCGCTTCCCATAAAACCGGCGAATGCAATGTTATCTTTCATTTTAAAAGGTTCCGGTAATTTAAGATCATCGAAATCAGTCTTTATGAAAAGCCTGAGCGATCGTTTTGCCTGATTTATAAGCCACAATGAGCCGTGGATAACTTTCGCCCCCTGCTTTTGAGCTGATGCGCCGACGGTGAAATTGTGATAATCAGCATCAAAAACAATGTGTTCAGGTTTGAATGAATTTTCAGGGAATATATTGATCCCGCCGGAAACGGTCGAAATGATTATGTCAAAATTATCCATTAATTCAGGCAGTTGATTTAATCGTACGAATTTTACCCCGAATCTTTCTGCAAGCTCAATGCCTTTTTTTCCAGTTCTATTCACGATCGTGACAACCGCTTTTTCCTTAATCATTGCATAAACTGCCGCTTTAGCCGCTCCGCCTGCTCCGGCGACAAGAACTTTTTTCCCCGAAACATCTATTCCGCTTTGACGGAACGAATCGATGACACCAAGCCAGTCAGTATTAAACCCGAGTCTTTGTCCGTTTTTAAGCAGAATTGTATTGACTGCTCCTATATTTCCGGCAGATTCATCTATTTCATCCATCAGTTCAACCATTTTCTCTTTGAAAGGGGCCGTGACATTGATCCCTGACATTCCAATTTTTTCTGCTGTGTAAAGAACTTCATCAGCAGTTTTTGCAAGTATCCGTAAGTAAACGGCATTTATCCCGTGTCTGTTAAAAAGATCATTAAACATTGCAGGGCTTGAGCTGTGAAGCACCGGATTTCCGGCAACTGCAAAAAGCTGTTTATACATCAGATATTTCCGATATTAGTCTTTCAAGAGTTTTGTGGTCAAGTTCAAATCCGGTATAAGTGAAAGGAGCGCCGAGATTGAGTGCGGCGACCCTTGTGATAATTCCGATTTTGCCCATTCCGACTGGAACGACCGTTCTTTTTCCATCAAGAAGTGACAGAAGTCTTGCGCAATCCCTTTGCGAATTGACCTGACATGCAACTTTAACGATATCGGCATTCTTTTTCAAAGCATCAACAACGATTCCCTGAAGAACTTTCAGCGAAGGTGTCACTTCATAGTTATGATATGAAATTATAACTTTTGTATTGTATTTCCGGGCAGTTTCAATAATTTGTGATATGAATTCAGGGTCGCTTTCAGTCTCAATGTCTACAAATGCGGCACCTGACTTTATTGCGGTTGTCAGATATTCCAACCTTTTATTTTCTTCGATTTTTCCCGGTCTGAATGTTGCGATCATGTTGCTGTGCTTTGAAAATATCTCTTTTATATCGTCAAGTGAAACCCAGTCTAACAGATCAAGCCTTATTTCAGCCATAGATACTTCTTTCAGTTTTTTATAAAGCTCAAATTTGCTGCAATTCCCAAGACTTACACAGATGTTCAAATCATTCTCCGATTATTTTTATCAGCACTCTTTTTTTTCTCATTCCGTCATATTCGCCATAAAATATCTGCTCCCACGGACCGAGATCGAGCTTTCCGTTTGTGACCGCCACAACAACTTCACGACCCATCAGCTGCCTTTTAAGATGAGCATCGGCATTATCTTCATAACCATTGTGACTGTACTGTGAGTGCGGTTTTTCGGGAGCCAGCCTTTCAAGCCATTTCTCGAAATCATTGTGAAGTCCTGACTCGTCATCATTTATGAATATGGAAGCAGTAATGTGCATCGCATTGACAAGGCACAGTCCTTCCTTTATTCCGCTTGCAGAAAGCTCACTTTGCACCTCGGAAGTGATATTGAGATATTCTCTCCTTTTTGAAGTATGGAACCATAATTCCTTCCTGTGACTTTTCATCGAAACCTCTCCCGATTTAAAAATACTATCAGGATATTACAGCAAAAAGAAAAATCGTCAAAAAAGAAGCTGATCATTTTTCTTGCGTTGTTTTTATCCAACAATTATATTTAAACAATTCTTTTTCATCTTGGAGGCGGATTTGAGAAAAGCGCTGTTTTTCCTGATAATTCTGTTGCTTTCCGGCTCTGTTGATGCTG
>DAOQAY010000244.1:0-2306 GCA_035354435.1 bacterium | reverse complement strand
TTAATTAGATATAAATCGGTTCTTGAAGACACAGACAAACTTTATCTGACTGCACTTGAGGAGCTTGAAAAAACCTATTCAAACAACAACATGGTTTCAATGGTGATTTATAAAAAAGCTTTGTGGTATAGTGAAAGCGCTTATTCTTCACAAACAAACGATATCGACAACGATCCGGCAAAATGGAATCTTAAAACATCCAAGGCGCTTTGTGAAAAAGTCATTGAAAACTACTCAAAAACAGAAGCGGCAAACCTCTGTCTTGCTCAAATTTCAAGACTTTCTGTTAAAAATATCTATCTGACAAACGAATCATCAAACACTACCGGAAAACCATTTCGAATGCTCGTGAATTTCCAGAATGTGAAAAAACTCTATTTTAAGATCGCCTCATTCTCAGACGAAGAAAGAAAAACTTTTCAGAATTATTCCATCGATATGCAGAAAGGGGCGCAAATAATTGCAAAAAAACCTGCCTTAAAAGAATGGACTGTCGATCTTCCCGATGAAGGCGATTTGAGAAATCACTCAGCGGAAATAAAGATCCCCGCTCTGGAAAAGGGAATCTATGCGATTATTGCAGGCACTGACAAAGATTTTTCTTACAATAATCAGGCTATTTTCTATTCATTCACTGACATTACAGATCTTTCGCTTATCAGCAAAAATGAAAACACCAGCACAAAGTTCTTTGTTACAGACAGGGAATCCGGAATTCCGATCGAAAATGCCGAAATAATGATATACAAAACAAAATACAACTACAAAACAAGCAGTTATGAATATATCAAGGTCGAAAGTCTTGAAACAGACAAAAATGGTCTCGCAATATATAAAAAAGGGTGGATGGACAATGATTACTACCAGAGCCAGACTGCGGTTGTCAAAAAAGATAAGGACACTCTTTCTGTAAACTTCAACAGCGGATATAATCAGGATCCAAGAGCTTATGAAAGAACCGTATTTTTCACCGACAGAGCGATCTACAGACCCGGACAGACGATCTATTTTAAAGGCATCATGCTCAACATTGACAAAGATCAGAAGCCTGAGATCCTCACCAGAAAAAGCTCAACTGTTGAATTTTATGATGTGAACCGGCAGAAAATAACAAGTCTGAACCTCAAAACAAACGAATTTGGTTCTTTTCATGGATCGTTCACAGCACCGTCAAATACGCTGAACGGAAACATGACCATTAAAAACAAGTCCGGATCAGTTTATATTAGTGTCGAAGAGTACAAACGACCAAAATTCGAAACAAAATTCCTGCCAGTGAAAGAAAGCTTCAAGCTTGATGATACCGTAAAGATCAAAGGATCGGCGACAGCATATTCAGGAGCGCCTCTGACTGAAGCCAAAGTTGCATGGCGTGTTGTCAGAACAACATATTTCCCTTACTGGTACTGGGGATATGATTACGGATATTATTCAAACAGACAGACTGTCATCGGCAAAGGAACGGTAAATACTGATGATAAAGGTGAATATACGGTAGATTTTAAGGCGATCCCGGATCAAAGCGTTCCCAAAAAGCTGCTGCCTGCGTTCACATACACCGTTTATGCCGATGTGACCGATATTAACGGCGAAACGCACAGCACGACAACATTTGTCAGCGTCGGATTTGTTGCACTTTCACTTTCAACCGATATTCCTGAAGAACTTGATTCTTCAACAGCAAAAAAGATCGAGATTATTTCATCCAATCTTAACGGTGAGTTTGAACCTGCAAAAGGAACGATCAAAATATCAAAACTTGTTGAACCTTCAAGACTTTTAAGGAAAAGATTATGGGCTATGCCTGACCGATTCCTCATTGGGCAGAAGGATTACGAAGTTTCGTTCCCCAACGATATCTACAAAAATGAAAACGAACAGGGTTCATGGAAATCAGGAAATCAGGTGTTTTCTGCCGAATTTGACACCTCAAAAAGCAAATCCCTTGATATCAGCAAGGTTTCAGACTGGAAAGACGGATATTATCTTGTCGAAATAGACAGTGCCGACAAATACGGCACCGCAGTGAAATATAGAAAGAACTTCAAAGTTTACAAACCAGTCAACGGAACAATGGAGGAAAACTCATTTTTTAAAGTAACCGTTGTCACTCCGGCTGCCGAACCCGGAACAAATGCACAGATAATGGTAGGGTCAAAGGCGAAAGAGGTGAGTGTAATTTTTGAAATAGAGAAAAAGAACAAAAAGGTTGAGACCTCTTTTTATAAGCTGAACGGTGAGAAGAAGATCATTTCAATTCCGATCAGCGAATCAGACCGCGGCAACATTGGATATTCAATCCTGTT
>DAOQAY010000243.1:0-2321 GCA_035354435.1 bacterium | reverse complement strand
GGTGATTACATTGAGCAGTTGACTTATCTGCTGTTTATGAAGATGGCTGATGAAAAAAGCGTTAATCTGCCTGAAAGGTGTGACTGGGAATCGCTGAAGAGTAAGTCGGGTACTGAGTTGACGGATCATTATCTGATGGTGTTGCAGAAACTACGGGATGCTCCGGGTCTGCTTGGTGATATTTTTGCTCAGTCGATGCCGAAATTCAATAATCCGGTGAGTTTGAAAAAGATCATCACGATGATTGATGCTGAGGACTGGTCTTCGCTTGGTGTAGATGTGAAGGCTGCGGCTTTTGAGGGGCTTCTTGAAAAGGCGGCAAGTGAGGGCAAGAAGGGTGCAGGTCAGTTTTTCACGCCTCGTCCTCTGATTCAGTCTATTGTAAAGTTGATGCAGCCAGATCCTTTGAAGCAGAAAGGGATGAAGATTTGCGATCCGGCTTGCGGAACGGGCGGTTTTCTTATCAGTGCTTATGAATGGCTGATCGATAAGACAAAGGGTGCGATTCCTGTTGATGAAGTGAAGAGAATAAAAAACTCGACATATTACGGTCAGGATCTTGTCGCTCGTCCTCGCAGACTTGCTTTAATGAATCTGTTCCTTCACGGTCTGAATCCGGTGATCTATCTTGGTGATACGATATATGAGCCGGATAGAGGTGAAAGATATGATGTTGTTCTGACCAATCCGCCGTTTGGCACAAAAGGGGCGGGTCAGGCTCCGGTTAGAGATGATTTCACAATTTCGACATCAAATAAACAGCTCAATTTCGTTCAGCATGTTCTCACGGTTTTGAAGCCGGGCGGAAGAGCGGCGATTGTTCTGCCGGATAACTGTCTTTTTGAAGATAAAGCTGGCGAAGTGTTTGAGATAATCATGAAAGACTGCAATGTTCACACGATACTCCGGCTTCCGAGAGGAACATTTGTGCCGTATGCAAACGCTCAGGCAAATGTGATATTTCTTCAGAAAGGAAAACCGACCGAAAAAGTGTGGATATATGACTGCCGTTCAAACATTCCGGGATGCACAAAAAAGGATAGACCGCTGACTGGCGAAATGTTCACCGATTTTGAAAAATGCTATGGAACTGACCCCAACGGAAATTCAAAAAGAACCGATCAGGGGGAAACCGGCAGATTCAGGGTTTTCAACATTGATGAAATAAAAAAGAGAGATTACAAACTTGACCTCAAATGGCTCAAAGACGACACACTCGATGACCCGAACGATCTTCCCGAACCGGCAGACCTCATAACAGAAGCCGTCACCGAACTGAAGGAAGTGATGAAAGAATTGAATGAAATCAATGGATTGTTATCGTAACATGTAAGGGCGAAAGATTTTTCGCCCCTACGGAGGAAATAAATGAATTCAAATATTCCAAAACATTGGGTTGAGACAAGTTTGGGCGATTTGTTCGAATTAAAATATGGAAAAGGTCTTCCAAAAGAAAATCGCGTGGATGGAAAAGTAAAAGTTTTTGGTTCAAATGGAATTGTTGGACAACATAATGTTTGTGTAACTCAAGGAAACACTATAATAATTGGAAGAAAAGGATCTGTGGGAGAGGTTCATTTATCTAAAGAAGGATGTTGGCCAATAGATACCACTTATTTTATAGATTTTTTCCCAGAAAGCATTCCATCCAATTATTGGTATCTTTTTCTAAAATCATTGAAATTGGGTCAACACGAGAAATCGTCTGCTATACCTGGTATAAGCAGAGAAGATATTTATCCATTGACTATTTTTTTGCCTCCTCTCAACGAACAAAAGCGGATAGTTGAAAAACTTGATACGATTTTGCCTAAAGTGAAAAATGCAAAAGCACGACTTGAAAATATCCCGAAGATCCTCAAAAAATTTCGCCAAAGCGTACTCGCAGACGCATGTTCCGGGAAATTGACTGAGGAATGGAGAGAAAAAAATGATAAGATTCAAAATAAGAAACAAAGAAAAACTGAGAATATTGATTTTTCTGCTTTCAATTTGCCAGAAATTTCAGATTCTTGGAAGTGGGTTTCTGTAAATGAAATAAAATCTGATGAAAAGAATTCTTTGAAAGCAGGACCTTTCGGCTCTTCATTAAAAAAAGAGTTTTATGTTGAGAAAGGATATAAAATATATGGACAAGAACAAGTCATTGCCAACGATGCTTTTTTGGGTGATTATTTCGTTGATGTAGAAAAGTTTAAAGAACTTCAAAGCTGCCAAGTTAAACCATATGATGTTTTAATAAGTTTGGTTGGAACAGTTGGCAAGATATTGATTTTGCCTGAGAATTGTATGATAGGGATCATAAATCCTCGTTTGGTGAA
>DAOQAY010000242.1:0-2326 GCA_035354435.1 bacterium | reverse complement strand
CAGACTCTTCTTGATAAAGGACAGGCGGTTATAATGGCCGCCTTTTTCTTTATCGGGGCGATCTATGAAAATCTCTACTTTCTTCTGATCTGTCCGGTAATTGTTTTTGCGGTCACTTTCATAATCAAGGAAAAGTATTTTTCAGGTAAGCCGGAGTGGGGAATTTATGTTCTGCGGATGATATCAGGTAAAAAAATATTTTATTCAAGGCACATTAAAGACAGGGTTGAAATAAAAAGATGAACAGTATATTTGATATGCTCAAAATAGCCTCAGTTGAAGATGATTCAATTGTAACTTCGTCAATGCAGAGATTCACGATGTGGGAGACAATCGGGGTTGACTGCTATTTCAGGGAGCCTGATCTGATGAGGGCTTACGGCGCATTTATGCGTGAAATGAAAGAGAACACAACAGTCGAATTCTTCCAGATCTCAAAACTCAAGGATGATACAGTTGAAAAGCGGCTGAAGGAAGAAACCGATATTGTCACCAGACAGAGGCTTAACTACATACGGAAAGCCGGTATCAAAAAAGTCCGTAATTTCTTTCTTGTAAGTGACGATATCCCCAAAAAGGAATTCCCGAAAGACCCGGTGAACCTTCAGTATCATAAAAACATGATAAGCTCTTTCGGACTCAGTTTCAAAAGAGTCAAAGACGACGAGATCAGAGAGATCCTTTATAACATCATTTCTTTTGATAATAATCTGAAAATTCATCCCGAAATGACTGTCAGGGAGGCGCTTATCCAGAAACAGTGTTCCGCCGGTCCTGAATATTTCAAAGTAGGGGATATCTATTGCAAAGTGCTTTCTCTTAAACATCTTCCGGATAGCACCCGTCCTTTCATGCTTGCATATCTGCTTGATTATCTGCTTTACGACTATGTCTTTTCAACTTCTCTCAACATCCTTCCGCAGGGCAAAGAGCATGTGGCACTTGAAGCGAAGGAAAGATTCTATATTGCAACTTCCGGAAGGGGAGCAGCAAGGAACGCCAATGAAGCGAACGAGCTGATGACACTGCTTGCGGAATCCCGCCACAAGATAGGGTATATGTCCGGTAAAATAATAGTGTGGAACAGAGATCTTAAAGAACTGGAAAAACTGGCGATTGATCTTTCCAACATCATGAAGAACGAGAACTGTTTTTTTGAAGAAGAGACCTGGGGGCATGATCTTGAATTTTTTAAGTCTCTACCTTCCCAGATGTCATATTCAGAAAGACAGCACAGGGTCCTTTCACCGAATTTCATTGATATGATCCCGGCTTCAAAGCACGGTCACGCCGATTCTCAGGGTAAATATCCGCTGTTCCTCCGTAACAGATTCGGTGAAGTTTACGGATTCGATGCAGGAAGTTCAAAGAGGAACAACAAGAACGGTTCAATATTCGGCTGTTCGGGAAGCGGAAAGTCCGTAACAGTAAACGCCCTTATAGCTCATACATTCTTTCCAAATATCAGAGAGGACGCATCTCACCCCGGACGGATATTCATAGTGGATTTTGCAGGTGCTGAAAACTCTTCATATCTTAAAATGGCTGACCTTTACGGCGGAGTTTTCATTCCTGTTGATTCAAAGGGGAGGGTCGTAATAAATCCTTTCCCCGAGAAAAACATAATTTTCAAAGACGGGAAATGGGATTCTTCACTTCTGAACTTTCTTAATATCGCAATGGATCTTATTCTTGAGATCCGTGAAAAAAACATGAAATCCGATCTTTACAGGAACATTGTTTCCCGTGCTATCAGGAGCATGTATGGAAAAATTGAAAGACCGGTACTTAGCGACCTTCTCAATTTCATTGATGATGATGATAAAGAAAAGGCGGATACATTGAGAAAACTTCTCCGTGGTTTTCTTGATGATCCCGTATCAAAGATAATAAACGGGCAGTCCACAATAAATTACGGGAACGACCCTTTTGTCATTTATGATCTTCAGGGAATAACAGGTCTGAATGAAAAATTGAAGGAACTCTTAACTTTCATAGTCATTCAGGAGGCGAAAAAGACCGCATTTCAGATAACGAACAGCTTTATAATGTTCGATGAAGCGGCACAGCTCATTAAAGACCCGAGACTCGGGGATCTGATCGAAGAGCTTTTCGCTACAGCGAGAAAATACAATACTGGCATCTGGACTATAACCCAGAACTTTTTGAGCTTTAAAGAGGTTGCCCTTTCGTCTAAGATAAAGATTAATACCACAACGACGATATTCCTTTCACACGCAAACGATGAAGAGGCAAAAAGGCTTGTCGCAAGTGATTTCGGCTTTACCGAACCGGAAAGAGGGGCTTTTGACAGTCTCAGAACCGT
>DAOQAY010000241.1:0-2358 GCA_035354435.1 bacterium | reverse complement strand
CAGCGCCATTTCCAGGAAAATATTGATCGTGCTCATCATATAATTTTAATAAATTGTTATCTGATAACTCTACAATCCAAGAAAGATTTTGGGTACTGTCGCTCATGCCTTCTCCGCACCAATACATTAAGTTTATTAAACTATCATTTCATTTCTTTTTTGTCAACACAATGAAAGATCCCGTATCCAGCGACTCGTTGACGGTTATATCTCCGGCATAATAGACCAGCCGACATATCTCACCAGCATGCGTAATCTTCAGCAATCACAAGCATCTGCGGAGGAGCGACTTAACTCATCAGCACAGAAACGGAACCCGTATGAGTCCTTGTTGAAGCTGCTGGAAATTGCACAGAATGGACTGCGGATCTTCCAAAACGGAGATGCAGGAATGAAAAAAGAAATAATGAGGCTGCTTTTCAGAGAAGCAAAGCTGAATGACAAAAGTGTTGAAATATCAGAGCGTTATCCGCTTGGGATGATTGGCAGTAGCGGGAACAACAAGACTGGTGGAGCTGTTGAGGTGTCCCAGACACCGTCAGGCAAGCCATTCTCGCCCGGTGGAACCGGTCAAGTCTCACAAGGAACGGCGCTTTTAAAACTGGATATGAATAATCCGGAATGGGTTGAAACGGTTCAGGCGCTTGATATGTTCGAACTGAGGATGGGGAAGGAATTCTTAACACCTTAAAAGCTTGCAACAACCGCGTTTTCGATTGTATCAATTTTTAAAAGTGGACTGTTCAAATTCTAACAGTCGCCCATGAAAAGAGTAAAAGAAGAAGCATGGGCGGAGTGTATGTGCGATATGGGAAAAAAGAAGGGAGCGGCAGCACTCCCTTTTTTGCATTCAGAGTGAGAAATCATCTACCGCATTATCCAGTATGTCCTGGTTGATGCCGATGTAGCGGAGGGTTACTGAAGGACTGCTGTGGTTGAAGATATGCTGAAGCAGTGCAATGTCCTTAGTCTTCTGATAAAAGTGATATCCGAAGGTCTTTCTGAGCGTGTGAGTTCCTATATGAGGAATGCCTACAACGGCAGCAGCTTCGTTAATGATCCTCCAGGCAGAGATCCGGGACAGCGGCACATTCCGGCCGCCCTGTCTCGAAGGAAAGAGATAATCATCGGCAGCCATGCCCTGAATGTATTCAGCGACTTCCTGCTGAAGAGATGCGTTGATCTTGAACCGCTTCTCTTTGCCTGTCTTCTGCTCATTTATAATGATGTGAGATCCGGACATATCTTTGACCGTCAGTTTAAGAAGATCTCCGATGCGGATGCCGATGTTGATACCGGCAACGAATAGGAAGTAATTACGGAGTGACTGTTTCCGGAGCACAGCTTTCATGGCTTCAATTTTATCAGGGTCACGGATCGGTTCGACATAATTCATAATGATCTCCTTTTATAAGGTTTATGTTTCGGTGAGTGAAACTGTGGGTGCGGTTATGTTACACCTGGCCTGCGTCCGTTTCGGCAGGTGTAAGGATATCGGCAGGTTAGGTATCGACTGTAACTCAATGCCTATTTTGTTACATAGTTTTAATAGTGCAGGAATTCTGTAGGGAAATATAAAGTGAAATATAGAAATAATATTAATCAAAAAGTAGCGCCCATTAGAAAAGATCCTCTTTCACAGGTATTTTTCAGTTCTCCGCAGTTTTTTGTTGCCGTTATTTTCCAACTTGCATCTAACTTGCACAGACCCCTGCAAGTTGAAGTGTGCTTAACCACCTTATTTCATTAGGCTTTCCACACATGAAAAATCACTTGCAGACAACTTGCACACGGCAAAAACAGCTCTATCATGCTGATATGATTAAGCATTTTCAGCATTTGGCAATGCAACTTGCACAAAAAGAGGGTTGCGAAAATATTTTTTTCATAACAGAAAAATTTCTGGCTGAAAAGTTACACTATTCGTGCAAGTTGATGTCTCATATGCAAGTTGCAATGGCATCTGCTCCTGCAAGACAAGCCGACTTCTTTCAGGGCATAGTCGGCTTTATCCGGAAGATCTCCGGGTGGAGATGCTGTCTGCGCTTTTTACGAAGTGCTGCTGGGTCAAGGATGTAGAGGTTGTTTGTTGCTCTGGTGATTCCGGTGTACCACACTCTTCTTTCTGCCATTGCTTTATCTGAGAACGGACTTCTGCGTAACTCTTTATGAATATCATTTGTGATTCTTGGATCAATTATAACGGTGTAGGTTTCCAAGCCTTTCGATGAATGAAGTGTCCCGAGTTGAATCTTTGGTGTTTCCCATTCTCCTGAAGAATATAGGGGTCGCAATTCGTCAAGGCGGGTTTTATCAATGCTGAGCTTACTGAAATCTGAGTTTACAATAGCTTGAGCA
>DAOQAY010000240.1:0-2413 GCA_035354435.1 bacterium | reverse complement strand
CGCATGTGTTTTTTTCATCCTCAACCAGTAAGGATAAAAGATCTGTGCCTTTTATTAATATGCAAGATGGTATGATCGCTGGAATATCTAAGGAAGATACCGGTGCTGTCAGGTGTGTAAGATAAATTTGTTTCTGCTGAATTCTTATTTGTTCTCTGATTTTGGAACAATTACATTAACTTCTTTCTTGGAAAGGAATGCGCCTTCGCCGAGAACCATTGCTTCAGCTTTGTAAATAAGCGGAGCATCTGTGCTGTTCGGACAGAATGTGTTCTGAAACTGAACATCGAAAGTAACAACAGTTCCTGGGTTGACATCTGTAAATTTCATGTTGGCAGTATCAATGCCGGCACCTTCAGGCGGTTCTGCTTTTATTGGAATACCACCAATGATAAATTCAGAGACATCAGTTCCGTTACAGGTGTTAAAAGGATCATTTGCAATCGAATTTCCGGCAACCCATACATCCATCTGAACAAAAGCAGTAAGTGATTCGATAGCTTCACCGATCTTTTCGCTCATCGGTTTCCCGTCACCTGCAACTGCGTCTCCACCGACTGCAAAATTGAAGCTGTTGCCGTTCGAATCCAGAGTTCCTGTTATCTGAGAGATAGTTTCAAACCTGTTTTTGATTGCTTTGGTTCCGCTTGTGCTTGATGAGTCTATCCCGATAAATTTTGCATTCTGTTCAACAAGAGATTTCTGTGCCAGACTTGAGGCAGTTTCGTTTACCGGAGGAAGTTTGTTATCAGTGAAATCTTCATCGGTAATAAGAATCATGATAGGCATAGCCTTTTCTCTGAAGCAGAGTCCGCCTCTGTTTCCTTCTTTGCCGGAACAGTCAGGATTAGGAATATTGCACTGAATTCCGCTCATAGGAACACCGACTGCCGAACAAGTGCCAACAATGTCATTTTCAGTTGTTGCGGCGTATAGAACAAGCCAGTCACATTCATCACCACCTGCAGTCGCCGGTGTATTGTCAAGAGCTGTTTTGATTGCATCTTCATCAGTTGAAACATATTGATCAACCTTGTATGTCTGTGACATATCTGCAACAAAATCCTGAAAATGGACAAGAGCGTAAGCGGCATTCAAAGTACCTTCATTAAGAGTTTTTATTTTTGCAATTACATCGGTTTTGATCTTTTCTCTGAGATTCGCCTGTACTGCATCCATTGAGCCGGAAAGATCAATAAGGAAGGCAACATCAATTTTAGAAATATCTGTGTCAAACTCCCATATTCTGCTTACTGTCCATGGTGCACCGTATGGAAGAACAACATAAAAAAGATTAGCCGGTATTTTGTCACCATCGTTTAAAGGATCTGAACCGTACACTATCTCTGCCAGATCATCACTGCCGTCACCGTCAGTATCCTTGTTGTATGGGTCTGTTCCTTCTATTTTTTCCTCTTTGTCTGTCAGACCGTCATTATCGCTGTCTTTATCAAGAACATCTGCAATTCCGTCACCGTCAGTATCTTTACATGGAACTGCCGGACATTCAACCGAGTCTTCTGTTCCATCACCGTCGCTGTCACCATCAAGGCAAGCAGGAAGACCATCACCGTCAGAATCTCCACATCCTTCAACACCGTTTGGAACACCGTCACCATCATCATCAGCATCATCAGCTCCGCATGGGCAGGCTGAAGTATCACCAGTATTCCCTGTGTTGCCGGTATTTCCAGTATCACCAGTATCACCAGTATTTCCGGTGTCACCAGTGTTCCCTGTGTTTCCAGTGTCACCAGTATTTCCAGTGTCACCAGTATTTCCAGTGTCACCAGTATTTCCGGTGTTTCCCGAATCGCCTTCGTCAGATACACAGGAATTTAAAAACAGGAGTGAAATAGCGAAGATAGCAACCAGCAGATTTTTCATTGTAACCCCCTTTGTTTTAACACTATTCATTTTGCCAACGCTCAAGCGATTATATTAAATGAACGGGTAAAATCAATTAATAGCCATTGCTTAAGTTAGCATAACAGACATTTTTTATCATTTTTTCCTTTGCATTTGAGGTTGCAGGTTACTAATATAACCTGATTCGTGTGGTATTGTAAACGAGGAACAATTATGTCTAAGGTTTGTTTATTATTGATAGTTATATTTGTTTTTATCGCATGTGAAAATAAAAAAACATTTCCGTCTGACAGAGATGCCGGTGTTTCTGATTCTGAGCAGAAAGATGAAGATGGCGATTTCCGTAATGATGATATTGCGAATGAAACCGATATTGATACTGATATTCTGAACGATCTCGATTCTGATGTCAACGATGATGAACAGATGATTTCTGGGCTTGTTTTCGGGACACTTGTTATAAATCCGTCTGGAAATATTCCACTTTCCGCTGAAATTGAAGTTGATACAAAAGGGGTTTCAAAGGTAACGGTTTCAATTAAAG
>DAOQAY010000239.1:0-2476 GCA_035354435.1 bacterium | reverse complement strand
GAGCTTTCTGTCCATGTATATTTTGTCCAGAGATTTCCAATCGGTACAGACTGAAAACCTTTATCTGTCTCACTTGCCGGAGTGCAGTTCACACCGTTATCGCACATATAATTATAATCGACACCTCCTGCCTGATCTATCGTTACAGGTCTGAATCCCCAGTAATTTGACCCACTTGTCGCAGCGGTGGTGGTCATTATAAATTTCATGTCATCTTTCGCATACACACCGCTTCCAGAAACAAGTTCAGCACCTTTTGCAAAATTATAAATTCTGTCCACATGTGTGTGTCCCGAAAAATAAATTGGTGGAGGAGATTGCATTGTCATCATGGATGCGAGCGAAACTCCGGTATTTAATGTCTGTGTTTCATTGAAAATCGTGTCTGCAGGATCGGAATCGTATTCGGAACTTTCTATATTCCATTCCTGCGAATCAAGAGCTGTAAGTACCGAATTTTTCGGGAAAAGCTGATCTTTGTGATATTTTCCGTTAGCGTTCTGACCAAGAGGCATCATGTGACTGAAAAGACCGTAAACATCATAATTATTTATCATCGTACCGATCCATGAAAGAGAATTTCCGGTAAGAAAACCGCCCCAGTTTGTAACCGGAACAGCTGCATTGTCACCTATTCCGAGAGCATCCCCGGCGGCTCTTCTCTGCGGAGTACCATCATAGGTGTTCAGCATTAGATAAACCTTGTTGTTAAATTGAAAAGCATAGTTCAAAGGCCCGATAAATCTTCCCCAGTACTGCAAACCGTCCCAGTCAAGATCTGTAGTAAGATTATTCTGATCGACAAATTTTGCATATCCGTCATGATTTCCCGGCACTAGAAAAACAGGAACTTCAAAATTAATGAGAAGTGCCAGAATATCTTCGTATTCTCTCTGATAATCTATTCCGAAAACAATGTCACCCAGTATTGTAATAAAATGGGGATTACCTGAATTCATTTGAGAAATAGTGGTTTTTATCACTCCTTCCTGTCTTGAGAAATCGAGCACGGAATCGCTTTTGAAAGGATATTCTCCTGAGTTGTAGTTAAGATCTCCGGCTGTTTTTGACTGTAAGTCCTCTATCTGCGGATCAGTCCAGATATAAAACTTTGTATTAATATCAAATTCAGGGAAAAAAACAGAGTTCCATGAAACGGATGAGAGCTGACTGCCCACCTTT
Source organism: bacterium (assembly GCA_035354435.1). GTDB lineage: Bacteria > UBP6 > UBA1177 > UBA1177 > UBA1177 > JAKLDO01. The sequence goes on along the minus strand of DAOQAY010000239.1, from coordinate 1,294 downwards.
TTTACAGTAAGATCATATCTCGCCGGCGGAAGAATGACAGGAACTGGACACTGGACCTTATAAAGCTGCTCTCCGCATTTTTCAATGGAAACCGGAATAAGATCTGCAAATTCCTTATGAATTCCGCCTATTTCTCTGGTTATTCTGACATATTCAAACGCTGGAACATCTTCAGATCTTATGATAAAAGACATTTCAGGGTCTGCCGCAGTTATCATGGCAGGAAAACCGATAACAGGATAAAGAATATCGTATATCGTCTGATTTATGATCGGAGTTACCTGAGTCTGAACCTGGTAATCATCAACAGCGCTCTTTGCCTGCGGATAGCCCTGAATAGAAAGGAATGACTCAGAAAAAGCCGGAAAAGACCAGAAAAGAAAAAGAACAACCGCAACCAGTTTCAAAAAAGCAGCTTTACTCATTAAAAACCCCTCAGAATTGACACACACGCCTGAATTTTAATAATAATAACCGACAAGTCAATCGAAAACTGAACTCGGGTGTCAGATTTTTTGTGTTACATCAGAAAAATTTCAGAAATGCAGACATTGTCGGATTTTTTCCCCTTAGTCGTTCCTTTTATCAATATCTTAACTCTGCATGGTTTTTTCAGTAAATAATCACTCTCTTTTATTCTCCAGATTTCTCTATTTGCAAAAAATGGATTTCCCATGAACACATCGTTCCAGTCAGGTATATCAGGTTTATAGTTCTTCTCAAATTCATAAATGCTGCAATAAATGCAGCTGTCTTTATCAGTACAGTCTGTTGTCACTTCTAATTCTGTCACTTTACCGTTTTCTTCATAAGTCTGTTTGTTTTTAAGGTCACCATTTAAAATGGAAATGTATCTTAACGGTAAAGTCGGCAATAGCTCTATTTCTACAAACTGTTCTTGTCCTCCTTTAAAACACCACGAGGTATCAGCGTCTCCATCAAAAAGATTTTGGACACCATGTTTTGCATCTATTGACGAAGATACTGCATGATAAGGAATTGCAGGATAGTTATTTGTTTTTCTGTTCTTTTTAAAATAATTAAACATTTCCAGTTCATCAACATCGTATTTAATAGAAAGATTAGAATTTTTTTTGAAATCAAAATCTTTTCCTGAATAACTGTAGACACCTTTTCCCGTTTCTTTAAGAATTTGGGGGTTTATTTCAATCAGCTTTCCTCCGGCATATTCCACTTTTTCCAAATTCAGGACTATCTCGATTTTTTCCGCTTTACCGGAACCAAAATATTGAGCTGGAGAAAAATCATATGAAATCGACCTGCCTCCTCCTAT
>DAOQAY010000238.1:0-2519 GCA_035354435.1 bacterium | reverse complement strand
AAAGAAATGATCAAATCGCCAGACCTTGACGATATGATAAGAAAACTGAACACTACCGTAAAAACCCACATAAACGACACATTTGTCTATGCCGCATTATGGGATAAATATGAAGAAGAAATAGAACTTTTTCCGGCTTTTGATTTTTCAGGTAAAGACGATGTAAAACAATTCTTCCATTTTTATTTCAAGAATGAAATTCCAAGATTTCAAGGCGAGTTTGAAAAATCATCAATTCAAGGCAGTCTTAATTTCCTTAAAAATTACAACATCTTCTGGGACATGACCAAACTTGAAAAAGGTGTCAGGGGTGCCGTCATGACAATAAGCACTTCAGACAGATTCAGTGATATGACAACACTTATTTCAGAAACGATACTTCCTCAGTTCTGGAGCATTTTTTCCGAAAGATACATGAAAATGATTGCAGGAAAAGAATCGGAAATGCTCTGGAAGATTAAAGATGCACAGGCAGATTCCACTGATCATTTTCTCAACAATATTGAACTCAATAAACTGCTTGAAAATCTTCTTGAGCTGGCACTCAGGAAAACAAAATTGAAATGCGGATGCATTCTTCTGCTCAACGAACAGACCGGAGAGCTTGAATTTGAACCCAGAGCTGTAAAAGGAAAATCGCTTTCAAGAGTCCCTGAAAAACTTTCAAGAGACGAAAAAAGTCTTGCCTCTATCGTAATAAAAACAAATGATTACTACATCTGCAACGACACTGGGAACGATTCTAACTACTACCCTCTTTTTCAAGGTATCAAGTCATCACTTGTCGTTCCTATCGAGTTTCAGAAAAGGTCGATAGGTGTTATCGGACTTGAATCTGAAATAAAAAACCAGTTTGTCCCGGAAGATGCCGCAATAATAATGTCGCTGGCAAGAGAAGCGACCATGTTCATAAGAAGAGCTCAACTTTTTAAAGAAACTTCCATGCAGGGTGATGGAATTATGATCCTCGGTCATTCCGACAAATGGAAAGAAGTCGAAAAAAGGATCGAAAAAGCGTCAAGGACCGATGCGACAGTCATTTTAAGAGGTGAAAGCGGAACAGGTAAGGAACTGCTTGCCCACGCCATTCACTTCAACAGCCCCAGAAAAAACGGACCTTTTGTAACACTGAACTGTGCTGCGATCCCTTCCGAACTGCTTGAAAGTGAGATGTTCGGACATGTTAAGGGTTCTTTCACCGGTGCATACTTCAATAAGACAGGTGAATTTGAAAAAGCTGAAGGCGGCACTATATTCCTTGATGAGATCGGAGACCTTCCGCTGCTGCTTCAGGTAAAGATCCTGCGCACACTTCAAAGCGGCGAAATAAGACCTGTCGGAAGCAATAAAGTTGCAAGGAAAGTCGATGTAAGGGTCATTGCAGCAACAAGCAGAGACCTTGAATCAATGATAAAAGAAGGAACATTCCGAATGGATATGTACTACAGGCTCCATGTTGTTCCGATATGGGTTCCTGCCTTGAGAGAATACCTCGAAGATATTCCTAATCTTGTGGAAAATTTCATTAAAGAAGCGAACTCAACCTTCAAGACTTCCATAAAAAATGCGGATGCCGAAGCGCTCAAGGCATTGATGAAATACGATTTCCCCGGAAATGTCCGTCAGTTGAGAAACTTCATAAATCAGGCAGTTATCATGGCCGATAGTTCCAAAATTTCTATCAAAGACCTTCCGGATGAGATTTTTGCAGCAGACAATAATAGCAAAAAAAACCACGAGATATTTAATTTCGAAACTGACAATGAATTTGCAAGCTATCACGAAGAAAAAGAAAAAGTCATTGAACGGTTCACCAGCAACTACTTTTCCACCCTTTTGAGAAAAACTTCCGGAAATATGATGCAATCGGCAAAGATAGCAGGGATTTCAAGGGTTGCACTCTACAAAATAGTCAACAGATACAAGATCGGACAAGGTTAAAGCTATTTCGGTGAAGATTCCATTTTATTATCAATATTCAACTTAACTTGCGGATATTTTTTGATTTTCGAGATATCATAAAGCTGTTCTTTTAGCCGTTTCATTATTCCTTCATAAGTTTCATCATCCATTTCAGGAGATCTTGAAAGTATCCAGAGATATTCACGACTTGGGTCACCGACAACAACCCACTGATATTCAGGATGAAGATCTATCACCCAGTAATTTCCGCGAAACGGCCAGAAAAAACGGACTTTCAGTTTTGCATTCGTTTCCTTGTCAACGACCCATGCAACACCTTCTGCCGATTTTTCTTCACCATCAACCGTGACTTTGCGGCATTTGTTGAGCACTTTTATTCTGCCGTCATCTTTCAGCGAATATTCAGCAGTTGAAGCGACACACCCTTTCTGAAAAGTCTGATCGATACGGGCGATCTCATACCACAAACCGAGATAACGGCTCAGATCGACCTTTGGAACAGTCTTCAGCTCCGGCATCTTGTTGGATGCACAGCTGAAAAATAACAACAGACAAAGCATCGTAAAAATAATTGTACGGTTTAAAAACTTCATTGA
>DAOQAY010000237.1:0-2600 GCA_035354435.1 bacterium | reverse complement strand
ATTTATATATAAAATGAAAGAGTTCCCGCCAAAATAAAACTCGTTTTACAATCAACTGGCATCAAATCTGATTTGTTCGTTTGACACGGCATAATAATTGAATAAAATTCAATATGTTTTTAGTTTAAGGAGTTTCAAATGCCCGAAATCAGGGCTCTTTGGACTGAGGTATGATATGATGTACGAAATAAAAGAGCTTCGAGTTTTGGATCGATATTGTCTCTGGATGCGTTTTTCGGATGGATTTGCCGGTGTTGTTGATCTTTCCAGTTACATTGGTAAAGGGTTTTCCGCTGATTTGAAAGACACCACCTATTTCGCTAAAGCATTTATTGAGCCCGGCGGTGGAGTTGCATGGTCAAACGGTTATGACATGTGTCCGAACTTCTTGCGAAGTATTGCCGTTGATGTTTCGGGGTCTAGTTCTCAGCTTGTAGTCTAACCATCCACTTCTTAAAATTTGTAATCTAATTTTCTTTGATGTAGGATGATTCGCTTTTGTTGATTAACTGTGTGAGGGTATTGTCATGGCTAAGTTGTATGAGTATCAGGGAAAGCAGATTCTGAAAAATATCAAAATCCCTATTCCTGAAGGTTCTGTTGCCGGAAATGTTGAAGAAGCGGTTACGGCGGCAAATAAGATCGGTTATCCTGTTGTTGTAAAAATCCAGACATGGTCTACTGGAAGAAATGCAGTCGGCGGAGTAAAATTTGCCAATAATGACAGCGAGTTGAAAGAACATGCTGTAAGAATGCTCGGCATGAAGATCGGCAATTTTGCAGTTGAAAAGATCCTTATTGAAAAGAAGATCGCGATAAAAAAGGAGTTCTTTGCCGGATTCATCATCAACGACACAGAAAAATGTCCGGTTCTCCTTTTCAGCTCCCGTGGCGGAAGCGGGATTGAGGAAATTGCAAAAGAATATCCGGAATCTGTTGCTACGATGAAAATTGATTTCTTCAATGGAATCAAACCGTTTGAAGCTATTTCACTTGTTAAAAAGACTGGCGTGGATTCTGCAACTGCGGCAGAGATCGGACCAGTTCTTGTAAAAATGTATGAAGCGATGAAAAAAAGCGATGCAAGGTCTTTTGAGGTTAATCCGCTTGTTCAGCTTGAAGACGGAAAGATCGTTGCAGCGGACTGCCATGTTGTCATTGACGATTATGCAGTTTACAGACATCCTGAATTCGGCATCGAGATCGCAAGAGAGTTTGACAGACCGCCTACAGAACTGGAAAGGATCGCATATATGGTAGAAAAGAACGATTACCGCGGCACTTTTTTCTTTTTCCAGATGGCGGAAGCGTCTGATAAAGAGACAGTCATCGGTTTTCACGGTGCTGGCGGCGGCGGCTCAATGATGTCAATGAACGCAGTATCTGAAAACGGCTGTAAGATCGCTAATTTCTGCGATACATCAGGAAATCCTCCCGCTTCAAAAGTCTACAGAGCGGCAAAAGTCATTCTTTCACAGCCTGATATTAAAGGATACTTCTCATCCGGAAGCGGCGTCGCTTCTCAGGAACAGTTCCACTCGGCAAGAGGATTTGTCAAAGCTTTTCTTGAAGAAAATATTGATATTCCATGCTCACTCAGGCTCGGCGGTAATTCCGAAGAACTTGCAATGCAGATAATTGAAGAATATCTGGGTGATAAAGCAGTAAATATCAAAGGATTCGGCAAGAACGATTCTCCTGACAAAGTCATGAAATATCTTCTTGAAGGAATGGCTCATAACAAAAATAAAGGCCACAAAATAACACCTTACACCCTGCCCGATGTTTCAAAATGCGACTATTCATTTGTCACAATGACCGGTTCAATCCATGTTGAAAGTGCAAAATGCGCAACATGTACTTCAAAAGCCTGTATCGGCAGCTGCGGCCCGAAAATACTGAAAGATGAAAACGGCGCACCGAGACTTGCAATTGATACAAAAGAAGCAAAAAAAGGCAAATGTATCGAGTGCTTAGCCTGTGAACTGGCATGTATGTCAAAAGGAAACAAAGCACTTAAGATAGTGCTTCCGATCGAAGGACTCAAAGAATACCGTGAAAAGAATGGATTGGAGAAATAATCATGGCAATAATCATAACAAAACAAAATCGCGTTATTGTTCAGGGAATTACAGGCCGTGAAGGTCAGGCGAGAACCAAACTCATGAGTGAATACGGCTCAAATGTCATTGCAGGCGTGACACCGGGCAGAGGCGGAGAAACGGTCATGGGACTTCCTGTTTATGATACCGTTGCAGAACTTGTTGAAGCACAAGGCGCAGTTGATACTTCGGTCATTTTTGTTCCTGCTCATCTGGTCAAGGATGCGGCGATCGAGGCGATACTTGCCGGAGTAAAACTTCTTGTTATCGTTCCTGACAGAGTTCCTGTTCACGATGTTCTTGAAATATCGGCTTATGCCCAGAAATACGGTGCAAATTTTATCGGCCCGAACACTCTGGGCGTTCTTTCAGTTGATGAAGGGATACTTGGAATGATAGGCGGAAAGGCATCTTCTGCAAAATCGTGGTTCAAAAAAGGGACCGTCGGTGTGACGAGCCGCAGCGGCGGAATAACAAGTTCGATCAGCTATTACCTTT
>DAOQAY010000236.1:0-2648 GCA_035354435.1 bacterium | reverse complement strand
CGGCAATTATTGTTGATACTCAAGCTGACAACAAACACGCGATTGAATTTTTTCAGAATAAAGGTTTTAAAGATCCCCATGACCATGTTTATATGACAATGGAACTGAAACATCATGCCGATTAATCAGGATAGACTGCTCGATCTGCTTTCTTCAATGGTGAATATTTACAGCCCGACAGGAAAAGAAACTGAAATAGTACATTTTGTCGAAGGTTATTTGAAAAAAGCCGGGTTTTCACCGATTTTACAGACAGTTGAAAAAGATAGGCACAATATTGTAATTATTGATGAAAAAAAGTCTCCGGCTCTTTGTATGGCAGGTCATCTCGACACAGTTCCTGCGATGGATTATGACAATTATTCATTTTACCGGGAAGGAAATGAACTGACTGGACTTGGAACGAGTGACATGAAAAGCGGATGTGCCGCAATGATTGAAGCTTTTCACACATTTTATGAAGAAACAGGCCGATTTCCCGATGCCGCACTTGCACTTCTTGTCGGTGAAGAGGAAACAGGCGACGGAGCTGTTAAATTCCTTGAAGATTTCGGTTTTTTGTGGGCTGTTATCGGAGAACCCACCGATATGAAGGCATGTTTCAAGCACTTCGGATATATTGAAGCCAATCTCAAAGCAAAAGGAACGAGAAAGCATGCATCGCTTGCAAAACAGAAAGAAAATGCAGTACATACAATGCTTTCCACCCTTTTAAAGCTTACCGATCATATTTCAAAAACAAAACCCGAGATAATCTGCAACATAAGAGATGTTTTCAGCAAACGGTCAGGTTTTGTGGTTCCCGATTTCTGCGAAAGCTGGATAGATCTTCACATTCCGCCTGAATATTCTGCCGGGGATATAATCTTTGAACTTGAAGAATATTTAAGAAATCTATTTCCTGATGTTAAAAACATTGAAGAAATACTGGATATTACGACTATACATTCAGGATACAGCATTCCCGAGAAAAGCCCTTTTGCAAACAGCTTGAGATCTTCATTCCAGAAATGCGGACTTGACTGGAACACAAGTTTTTTCCCCAGCGATTCTGATGCAGTGTTTTTCTGGGAAAACGGAATAAAACCGGTAATTCTCGGACCTGGAACACTTGAAAAAGCACACTGTGAAGATGAATCAGTCAGTTTCTCGCAAGTAATTGATGCCGCAAAAGTGTATCTTGAGATATTGAAGACCTGCTGATAAAAATTCTTTGTTCTTATCTTTTTTTCTGATAAGCTTCACCGTCAACTTTAATTAAGGAGCATCACGATGTTCGGACATCCAAAAGGGTTATTCATTCTTTTCATGACTGAGATGTGGGAACGGTTTTCATTCTACACGATGAGAGCAATACTGGTTCTCTACCTCACCGGTGTCATTTTTGTAAATTATTCTGCGGATCCGCAGATTATCCGCAACCACGCACTTGAAATTTACGGACTGTATCTTCTTCTTGTCTATATTTCAGGACTTGCAGGCGGATATTTTGCAGACAAGGTACTGGGATCAAGGAAAGCTATTTTTGTCGGCGGACTCGTGATGGGCACAGGACTTTTCGTCATGGCATCGCCCGATCTCATTTATTACGGACTCGGTCTGATAATAACCGGTAACGGCTTTTTCAAACCGAACATCTCGACGATTGTCAGCGGTCTCTATTCCCAAGATGACAAAAGGCGTGACGGAGCTTTTACAATTTTCTACATGGGCATCAATGTCGGTGCATTTATAGCAATATTTTCAGCAGGTTATGCTGAAGGAATGGCGAAAACAAATCCATGGGGTTGGAATATCGGTTTTGTTATTGCCGGAATCGGAATGATTGTCAGCCTTATAATTTTCTATATGGGTCAGAAACATCTTGGCTCCGCAGGATTCCCTCCAAGCCGTCAAGTCACTGAAAAAACAAAGATCGAAGGTCGTGACTGGTCGGATATCGCTTTATGGGCAGTCGGCATGATTGCTGTCGTTGCAGGTGTGGTTTTTGCATGGGGTTCTTTTCTCGGAGCGATATGGGATATGGTTCCCGGACTTGTCAAACTTGCAGGCGGAATAGGACTTATTGTTGTTGCACTCGGTGGTTTTGTAGTCACCAACCGTGATAACACCCGTGAAGAATGGGAAAGGATCATATCAATTATCGTTCTTTCTGTTTTTGTCATATTTTTCTGGGCCGGGTTTGAGCAGGCAGGCGGAACAATGAACCTTTTTGCCTATGAACAGACTGACCGTATGATCATGGGTTGGGAAATGCCTGCGACATGGTTCCAGGGGATAAATCCGCTTTTCATCGTGCTTCTTGCTCCGCTTTTTTCAATGCTTTGGAACCGTCTTGACCGCTCAAGATTCCCGATATCAACACCTGCAAAGATGGGACTTGGCATGATAGTTCTCGGACTTGGATTTGTTGTCATGTATTTTGGTCAGGGCGTTGCTGATTCATTCGGCAAAGCAGGTATCGGCTGGCTTGTTGCAGTCTATTTTCTCCACACAATGGGTGAACTCTGCCTTTCTCCGATAGGGCTTTCAATGGTCACGAAACTGTCCCCGGTCCGCCGGGTGTCACTCATGATGGGAGTCTGGTTTGCATGCACAGCAATAGCAGATTATCTTTCAGGCAGACTCGAAGCGATCGCCAACCATTT
>DAOQAY010000235.1:0-2668 GCA_035354435.1 bacterium | reverse complement strand
GCCAGTTATGATACGGTTCTGACAATTTTTCAGGAAAAGACAAATGTTCTATGGGCCGGTGTTTATGGAAAAGGACTTTTGAAAATAGTGGATAATGGAGCAAGTACAAGGCTTTATACTGAAAAGGAAGGCCTTCCTGAAAAGACAATTGCAGTGCTGTTCAAGGATTCCAAAGGTATTTTATGGATAGGAATGATGTCCAAAGGTATTGCATATATGAAAGATGATGTAATCACGCAGTTTCCAGGCAGTGAGCACATGGCTGTTTCTGCAATTACAGAAGATCATGCAGGAAATATATGGATCGGGACAAAAAGAGGTCCTTTTAAGATAATTGGTGACTCACTTGTTCAGGAATTTACTAACCTTGAGAACATCAGCACTCTTTCCATTTATCCTGCTTCCGATGGTAAGATGATCTTTGCGTCAGATAACGGACTTACGGTTTATGAAAAGAGTATGGGCGCTATCACTATTGATAGAAAGAAAGGTATAGATGTAAAAACTATTTTTGATGTAACAGAAGACAACGCCGGCAATTTGTGGCTTACTTCAAATAAAGGTATCAGGTTTATTGAGAAGAAAGAATTCGAAAGTTTTCTTGATGGCAGTATTCCCAAAGTAAATCCAGTTACTTATGGTTTTAAGGATGGATTGCTCACTCCTGAATGCAATGGCGGAACCCAGCCCAATATATGGAAAGCAAGAGATGGAAAGATCTGGATACCTACGGCAGAAGGTGCTGCTGTCGTTGACCCGTCAGACATAAAAACCAATTCAGTCGTTCCACCTGTACACATTGTTTCTGTGGCTGCAAATGACCGGAAGATTACCAATTTTAATGGTGATGTGATCAGTTTTAAACCGGGAACTGTTTCGGTCTCTTTCGAATTTACTGGGCTGAGTTTTCTTTTCCCAGATCAGGTCAAGTTCAAATATATCCTTGAGGGCCTGGAAAAAAAGTGGAAAGATGCAGGAACACAGCGATATACTTACTATACGAACCTTGATCCCGGTAAATATGTTTTCAGAGTAATTGCGGCAAACAATGATAATGTCTGGAACAAGGAAGGTGCTTCTGTAGTATTTATAATTGAACCGTTCTTTTGGCAGACTCTCTGGTTCAGAATCATTTTGACACTTATAATCCTTGCGGGTATCGTTTTCTGGATAAATAGAAAAGTAACAGAGATCAGAAACAGGGAAAATCTTCTCAGTCGTACAATTCAGTCAAGGACGAAAAATCTAAGAGACATAATTCTTCATATTAAATCGCTTTCAGATACGCTTGCCGATATTTCCAGAACTATTTCCGGAAACACTGGAATAACAGCCGAAAAGTTCAATGCTACTTATGCAATGATAGACACAGCGTCATCAACACTTTCTGACATTACAGCAAAACTTTCGGAAACAAGTGAAAATGTTCAGGAAATGAACAAAACTCTTACACGGATCTCCGGAAAAGCTGATAATTCAACGATTGTTCTTAATGATGCTGTAGAGGCGATAGAAAGAATAGAATCAAGTGCAAATCAGGTGTCAAATATTGTTGAAGTGGTGGATGAAATTGCATTTAAGACAAATCTTCTGTCACTTAATGCAGCGATTGAAGCAGCGAGAGCTGGCGATGCTGGCAAAGGTTTTGCAGTTGTTGCCGAATCGGTAAGAGAGCTTTCAGTTCAGACAACAAATGCGGTTGAAATGATCCAGAAACTGATTGATGATGCAATAAGTAAAGTATCATCAGGCAGAAGTTCGGTCAACAATATAGTGAATTTTATTAACGAGCTCGTAAGCGAATTCAGATCAATATCTCATCAGATAAATCAAATCCGTCAGGTCATAGAACAGCATGTCAATGAAGTTGGCAATGTCGATCATTCTCTTAGTGATATCAGAAGGATAACACAGGAAAACACAACAATGGTCGATGGTGTTTATCAGGTTTCAAGAAGATTGAATGCTGAAACTGCCAATTTGAGGAAAGAAGTAGCGAAAATTCAGGATGAAGACAATTAATCTTCCAAACTTATAAGCTGAACCATTTTTGCCATCATTTTGCTGTTATCAGTGACAAAAACATAATCATTATCTTTATTTCCCCAATAGACGAGATCGTTCTCTTTTTCCTGAAATCCGCGGGCCTTACATCCATTGACATCATTTTTGACAACACAGTTCTTGCTGTTAAAAAGGTCTTTCAAGTGTTTGCTTTTCTTTGACATAAAGAGAGTCCCCTTATCATTCTCAACACCTTCAAGGTTTATCTTTGCAACCGGATTGGCAGCAATTGAAGTAAAACGCCCTCTGATCATAGGAGATATTTTGGATAGTTTTTTTAAAAGATTTTTATCGACCGTAAAGTTCTTTCCCAGTTCAGCCTCTGTACTTTCCGAACCGCTGAATTCATCAGGAAGAGCACGGCTATGAGCTGCAATGATCTCATTCACAATAAGTCGGTTCTGTTTATCTGATATAGAAATGTAATATGAAAACAGTATTAAAAAAGATGTGAACGAGAAAAAGCTGAACCCGACTGCAAAACTGTGGCTGAAAAGAATGTTTTTAAATCTCTGGAAAAATGAAGAGGAATTTTTATGATTATAGATAAGACTATTAAATCCTTCTTTTTCAATAACAGAAAGTACTTCATGATTTTTCATGT
>DAOQAY010000234.1:0-2681 GCA_035354435.1 bacterium | reverse complement strand
TTTTTTGAATCATTTCCGGAATTATGGTATAAACCTCTGTTTTTAGACAACTGTGAATTTATGGAATGGAGGCGAATATGTCGACAAAAAGACAAGTGCTTTCTATTTTGGTGATCATTTTTTCGTTTTTGTTCATTTCTGCCGACATGGAATCGGCGCTTAAGGAGAAGAGCAAGGCTTCTTTTGATGAGATGAATGAAAAGCTGACGCTGTTTTTCAAGGATGCGCTTACCGGAAAGGGAATTCCCGGTGCAAGTTTCACTCTTGAGGATGAATACGGGACGACCAATGCTGACGGCATGGTGACGATTCCTTTTTCAGGTTTTTCAGAGATGGAAAAGATTTTTACCGGTGTTTTTGAAAGAGAAGGTTATATTACTTCAAAGATAGAAGTGAGGGTCATGGCGGGTGGAGTTTTCACCAATCATTATTCGATTTCGCCTAAGCTCACCGGAAAACTCCGCATAATAATCGACTGGGATAAAAAACCTGATGATCTGGATGCCCACTTTATTAAAAAGAATCTCTATCACATAAGCTACAGAGATATGAAAAGCTATGAAGATCAGGTTCTGCTTGATAAAGATGAGCGCAACGGGTTTGGCCCTGAAACAATTACTGTGCTGAAACTTGATGAAGCCGGAAGTTATGCATATTTTATCCACGATTACACAAACCGTGAGAAGAAAAATAGCGATGCACTCGGCAAGTCGAGAGCTCATGTCACCGTCTACAACAACAGCCGGATAATCTACAATTACTACATCAAAGAAGGAAAAGGAACCATGTGGGAAGTCTTTTCGATCGAAAACGGTGTTTTTAAGACAGAAAATAAATTGAATTGATATACCGGAGCGGAAAATGAATAACAAAGCATTACTTTCAGTCTTATTTTTATTAGTCATATTTTCTTTTTCATGTTCTTCGGCAACCGTTCAGATATCAAGACCGGCAGAATCACAAAAAAGTTCTCCGGCGGTATCATCAAATGCGCCTGACTGGGCTTCAAAGATCCATTTTGTGGATAACGGAACGCATTATTTCACTGGAAGATCGGGCGGAGAAAAAGATGCCGGTGAATGTCATGAAAAAGCACTCCGCGATGCACTGCATGAAGTAAGCAAGTATGTAAAAGTTGAACTCAAGTCACTTTCAAAAAGCTATGAAGAGATGATGACCGGCGAAGAAGCTGAGATGGTAACAGCCGTTTCGACTGAAAAAGGGGCGCAGATAACTTTAAAGGAATATTTCAACGATTATTTCAATGAGCCCAGATATGAAGGCGGATCGGTGGTCAATGACTGTTTTGTCAAGATCGCAGTGAGCAATGCCGAAATGGAAAAGATAAAAGTGCAGGCGGCAAATGTAACAGCATGGAAAATGAGTATCTCTTCACAGTGCAGCACAGACAAAGATGTTCTGACCGCACTTTTCAAACACACAGCCAGTGCAAACGGATGGATACTTTCAAGAGAATCAGTTGAAAATTTGCAGTCCGGGAATTCCAAGTTCGCGTTCTTTGCAGAAACATCGGTGAGTTGCAACGGTGATTCAGTAACAGTTGTGACAACAAGACACGATTTAATGGAAAACAGTACTCTTCAGACAATATTTGCTACTGGAAATGACTTCGAACAGTTGAAAAAAGATTATATCAGTTCAGCAGGAATTTATATTCCGGTTGTAAATTATCCTGAATATCCAGCCGTTGAAAAAAATGGTGTTTTCAGCAAACTGAATGTAGAACTTCTTAAACTTTACAACGAAGCTTTCAATAGTGAGAAGAAAGGAAGACTTTTTCCTGAAAAAGCAGTTAATTCATGGACTTCTCTTTATAATTATTCAGGGGACAACCCGTTTAAAACACTTGCGAAAGAGCGGATGGATTTTTACAAAAATATGGAAACTGCGCAAAAGAACACATCTTTGGCTCATGATGCCGATCTCAAAAAACTTGAACAGCTGATCCTGATGACGGCTCTTCCCGGTGAAAAAATCGCAGAAAGTTTTGGTCAGTATTTTGAGACTTACGGCGCTTTTGCAGGAAGAAAAGTAACAGATCAGCTCATTGCCGGGATATCTCCGGCTGAAAAGAAAGCAACTGTGAAAGCTATACTTTTTGAAAATGATAAAACAACTGAAAAATGGAAGAATTCATGCAATTCCGGAAACGGTGCATCCTGTTATCTATATTCGTTTACAAACGCCTCCGATGCAAGGGATATGAAGAAAAAGGCATGTCTGCAATCGGTTAAAAAAGCCTGCACAGAACTTGCCGATGACGCATTTGAAGCAAAGCAGGGTGAATCTGCGCTCTATTTTGGTGAAAAGGCGTGTCATCTCGGTGAAAAGGGGTGGTGTTTCAAGGCCGGAAGCATTGTATATTCAGGAAAGCACGGTGTGAAAACAGATGTAGTGAAGTCAATTCCTCTGCTGATGGATGCCTGTGAAGTAAATGAAGTCGGCGGATGTGCATACCTCGGCTTTATTTTTGAAAAAGGTGAAGACGGAAAGAAAGATCCGATAAGATCAAAATTCTTTTACGACAGGGCGTGTTCGCTCGGGCACAAAGAATCTTGTAATAGAACCGGAGAATGATAATGGCACAAAGAATTATAATCATTGCACTATTTCTGTTTTTTATCAGTTGCGCTTCGACCCAGAAAACGGTTCACACTGAT
>DAOQAY010000233.1:0-2717 GCA_035354435.1 bacterium | reverse complement strand
CCGAAAGCCCTTTTCCCTCTTTCACCATGTACTCGATTATCTTTTCTTCAGGTTTGAATTTAACGACATCGCTAAGACCAAGCGACTGTTCAGCGATCTTAATAAGTTCGGCTTCACTTTGACCGGCACAGCTATCCTGCTTCTGAAGATAATGAATACCAGCCTGAATGAGCGCATCTTTCGGGACGACACCCACTATTTCACTGCCAGTGATGCGAAGTCCCTTATCTTCCGCCAGTTTTGAAGCGGCATCAAAAACATGATACATATTTGTCACATGGTAATTGGTAAGATTTATTGATATCTGCGCTCTTTTAAAGTCGTCAACATACCAGCCGATAGCTTTACAGTTCTTAAAAAGTCCCGGATTCATTACCGGTTTTCCTTTATCATCAAGAACTGGCTTATCGTTTTCATCTTTTTTGGGATAACCCTGCTCACGAAGCCTCAAAGCTATCGCATTTGCCTTTTTTGCGTTATTTGTGTTGAGATTAAGGTTATATGCGATGAGAAAATCCCTTGCCGAAACTGCTGTCGCCCCTTTTGTGGGCATGAACTTTGCAGGACCGAAGTCAGGCTTCCAGTTCGGATCTTTGAGCTTTGCTTCAAGACCTTCATATTCACCGGCTCTAACCTTTGCAAGGTTCTTTCTTTCTGCGTTTGTTGCGGCATATTCATAGAAATAGACAGGATAATCAAGCTCAGTGCCGAGCCTTTTGCCAAGATCGTGGGCTATTTCAACACATTCATCCATTGTGATACCGCTGACAGGGATTATCGGACAGACATCACAGGCACCGAATCTCGGATGAGCACCTTTATGATTTCTCATGTCGATAAGTTCGTGGCTCTTTTTCACAGCCTGAAATGCCGCTTCCTTCACAGCTTCAGGCTCACCGACCATAGTCACAACAGTCCTGTTCGTGTCATAACCCGGATCGACATCAAGAAGTTTCACACCCTTTATTTTTTTGATCTCCGCCGTTATTTTGTCAATTACAGTCAGATCTCTTCCTTCAGAAAAATTCGGAACACATTCAATGATCTTTACCATTTCCGACTCCTTTGATTATTTATATTTGTAAACTGAACTAATTTCCAACGGAGAGTATAAACCAATCAAATTCAAGTCAAGAAAACTGTGTGAACGCATTCAGAAACAGGTTAGCTTTCAAAGACTATTTTAACTTTTAAACCAAGCGCAGCGGCATATTTCAAGAGTGTTTCAATGTTTATGTTTTTTGAATGATTTTCTATTCTCGATATAGCTTCCTTCTGTGTTCCCATTCTTTCAGCCACCTGAGACTGGGTCATATTGGCTTTTTTCCGTTCCTCTTTTAATATTACACCGAGTTTGAATTCCTCATATCCTTTGAGAAATTCGGACATTTTTTCTTCGGTATCATATTTTTTTTCAAGATGTTTCTTAAATTTCATGACTAACCTCCATGTTTTGTTAGATACCTCTCTCTCAATTTTTCAGCCCGAGCAATCTCCTTTGATGGAGTTTTCTGACTTTTTTTCTGAAATCCATGTGTTACAACCACCAGATTTCCTTTATAAAAAAAACACAGAAACCTGTAAATATTGTTTCCTGTCTGAACTCTTATCTCGTATATCTGACTACTGAGTTTTTTAAGATATTCAGTTGGAACGATTATGATATCCTCCACCAACTTAAATACATACTCGATTTTAAGCTGTGTTTTTTTATCCATCTTTTCAATGAACTCAAGTGCTTCACACTTTCCGTTTTCATTTTCCAGCAACTCAACTTCACGATACAAGCTCAACCTCCTAAAACGATTGAACTTACAACAATGTTAACAAGCATGTTAACTTCTGTCAATGAAAAAGTTAACTTTCTTGTCAACTTTTCCACTTCGACCATCTTTGTAAGTTTCATTCCCGTTTTCATAATTTACCATTCACATCAGCCCTCAAATTCAAAACAACGGCTTAATATATCGAATTTGAATTTGATTTTCAAGAAAATGGATGCAAGTCAGCAGTTAGTTGTGAAATTACAGCTATAGGACTATTTTTATTATTGTTATAATCAAATCAGCTCTAATTTTATATTTAAATATTGTGCCATGAGCCTTGTGAATTGTGAACGCATTCAGAAACGGTACCCGACTTCAAAAGTCAGTTCCCCGAAAAAGAATCTGCCGGCACCTTCTGTCTGAAAAGTGTAAACAGGAGAAAAAGTCCAATAATTCTTAAAGACATATATCATTCCCAGTCCGCTTAAAAAAGCCGGACCATATGTTACATATCTATAATCACTGCCCCAAGTTTCAATATTGTAAAAAGTATTGAAAACAATCCCTACTTTAAGGAAAAGACCAAAGAATCTTAGTGCTTTCTCATTTGCCACTTTGAATTCATAAGCAAAATAACCTGATAATGGAAGTGAAAAAATATGACTGTCTTCCACATCTCCGGTTATCACAGGAACCAAATACTGAAAACCTGTACTTATTCCAATGAACATATTTCCCGGAGCTCTTCCATTGTTATGCCAGACTTTAAACCCGGTATCGAATCCAGTCGTAAAACCTATGACATTATGCATGAGAGGAGCTGAAATCCCAACTCCGAAAACAGGCTGGATATAGTATTTTTTTTCATTCTGTTCCTGTGCAGAGAGAAAACTAGTTAAAATGAAGAGTAGACTCATAATGATAAATATTTTTTTCATCGGGTTAACTCCT
>DAOQAY010000232.1:0-2730 GCA_035354435.1 bacterium | reverse complement strand
TATGTGTTGTAGTGGTGTTTTCAAGTCTAAGAGCAAAACTTCCTGAATGAAAATTTGTTACTTCCTTGACTATTCCTGATGCGGCGATGCTTGTTTTCAGACCTTTCCAGCTGTCCGGATATGCAGCATCTGTCCACAATTCGAAACTGCCATTTTGCAGAAGTGAACTCATTGCCTGACATAAATGAGTTGTCAGATTGCATTCAGGTGTTGTGCCACTGCAATCAAGGTCGGTATCACATCTGCCGTCTTTTGCGCCGCATGCACTGAGTTCAGGCTTGCATTCCATCCATTCATCACTACAGGTTATATCGGTACAAGGATCACCGTCTTCGCAAAGATGATTCGTTATATTGCAGACTTTATCTGTACCAGGACAATCAACTTTTTCAGCACAGAAACCTTCTTTAGCATCGCAATTTCCAGTGTCAGAATTACACTGTGACCAGGATGTGTCACAGGTTACACCAATACACATATCAATATACATATCTGCTGCACTTCTGGGCTGAATTTTTGAATTACTGAAATTAAATGCAAGAACTCCTTTGATATAAGAATACTGCTGACCTACAGACGGATTCACATAACTGAAAAGATAATCGTCAATTCTAAGACCTCCTGTAACAATAAATTCATTATAGGAATCTGCCGCAGTTGTAACTGTTACCGTGTTTACCTGAACCAGAACTGAATTATAGTCATCAGCAAGAGTTCCTCCGGTTTTTATGTCATCAGGGACAACAACCACAGCGGCTGGAACACCTTTACCGGCAGTTATCATATCAATTGCAGTAGTATAATTGATCTGAGTCTGACCGTAATAGTCGTCAACTTTTCCAGTTACGGCAACTTTGTCTCCCAGAGCGGGAATTGTCAACAAGCTTGTCGTTGGAAGAAAAACAAAAATACCGCTGAATTTTTCTTTCAAAACACCATCATGATCATCAGGATCGACCTGAATATAAAAAGATTTCCCTTTGAGTGCGGTTACAATACCTTCAACTCTGACAGGTAATCCTATCGGTCTTCCGTCTTTCATTATGTCATAAATTGTAAGATCTTCAGTCGGACAATCGGCTCCAAGCAGATTTGTCGCATTAGGACAGAGATCACAGGCATCACCGACCCAGTCACCATCGCTGTCAAGCTGATCTGCATTTGCAACATACGGACAATTGTCTTCAACATTTCTGATCCCGTCACCATCCTTATCGTCAAAATCAGGCACAGTACAAAGATCTGAGTTTTTAACTAATGGACATGGATCACAGACATCACCTATTCCGTCTCCATCCTCATCACCCTGAACTCCGCCGTCAACCGGTCTTATCGGGTTGAAAATGTAAGGACAGTTATCTTCGACATCCTCTATTCCGTCACCGTCACTATCAGCAGCAGTAATTTCACCAGTATAAGGATTCGTTTCATCAACAGGTCTTGTTCTTGAAGGAATACATGTCGGTTCATTATCAGGAGTTCCACAGAAGAACAACCCGTAAGATGCTGAATTTGCTGTGGTAAGTTCTGCAAGAGTCTTGCCTGTTTCACTTTTCACACAAACAGATTTCTGAACTGTGCAGACATCAAGAGTATCGCAATCCTCTGTTCCTGTCATAGAATCTAAAATGGTTTTGTCACCGTAAAGCGGTTCGCCCCCTCTTAAAACAAGAGAAACATCCTTTTCAGAACTTTCAATTACAGCTCTGTAAAAATTCGACGCACCGGCTCCGTCAAAAACAGTAATATCTGCGACCAGACCGGCCTTTAACGAACCGGTTACATCTGCAATTCTAAGTGCGACTGCATTATTTTCAGTCGCCATAGCCCAGATCTCTCTGTCGGAAAAGTAAGAATTCAGGTAATTTTTGTTATATGAATCAACACATTTGAACTCTCTGAGAATATTTATAGAACCTGACGGAACCCAGTCTGTACCGAGTCCTATCAAAACTCCCTGATTGTTATACATCGTTACCTGAGCTGTGTGACCGTAAAGAGAAATATTCGTTCTTGCTGACCAGATAACAGAAGTTGAGCTGACCGCAAGTTTTTCACCGTCAACCGCATTAAGACCTATTGAGTGAACAAATGCCGAATTCGCTTTAGTAAGATCAACTCCGCCTGCCGCACCGGAAAGACAAAGAAATTCGTTCCTTGCCGCAGTTGTTATACCTTCTGAAACATGGGGAAGATAGCAGTCATTCTTTAAAACACTGACACTATCGCTATTTGCAGAATAACTGCATCCTGAATCAAGAAGCTTTCCACTCCCGTCATCAAGCGGAAAAGTCTGATAAAAAACATTTATTCCGCCGAGTCCTTCTGTATTTACAAAATTCTGATCGATATTTCTTAAAAAACCGTTGGCACCGCCGCTTCCGGCAATCGAAGTTGTTCCGGCCATCACATTTCTAAGTTCGCCCCATGCTTTCTGATCTGCATTAGCTCCGCCTGAACCGTTCAAATCGGTGTGTCCGTTAAGCGGAATTCTCCAGTCATGGCGGTGATCAAATCTTTCGTCATTCCAGACTTCAGGCGGTCTATGCGTCCAGCCAAGGTGGTCATGAGCATTGATAAGAGCAGGGGAAACAACACCCTGAGGACAGGTAATAACTGTCGCACCGGCGGCTTCTGTTTCATTTTCACAGTTACAACCGGTACATAGTATCATTCCTGTGTCAGAAACAAGAACCTGTCCACCGATATAAGTCCCGTCGCTGCCCAGAA
>DAOQAY010000231.1:0-2740 GCA_035354435.1 bacterium | reverse complement strand
AATATCCATTCTCCGGTTTCAAGATTTAAAACTTTCTGACTTAATGCAATATCAAGAAATATTGCCTTGAAAAAAGAGTTTTTGGTTTCTGCTCCAAGCGGTAGTCCGTTTGACGAAGAATGAACAACAGAATGAATTACTCCGGCTTTTTCAAGAAGGTCAAATGCGGTTTTCAATTCTCTTGACCTTGTTCCTGAATCAACTTTGGAATAGACGAATTTTTCTCCTGTCAACCGTGGTATCGCTTTAAAAACTGTCTCAATATGATCGATTTTGTTCTGTCTGGAATATTTAGAAAAATCCTGTTTATATGTATCTATCAAATCATTGTGAACATTTCTGACATCTTCAAGATTTTTTGTTTCATTCCATTTTATCACAGCTTCCGGCATTCCGCCGACAGCAAAATATTCACCGAGAATTGAAAGCAGTCTGTTATGAAAAAGATCATCAATTTTTTCTGAAAGGTCATGATTATCAATATATCTGTAAAGCTGTTCATTGTCAGTTGCAAAAAGAAATTCCGCAAAAGAAAGAGGGTACATATAAAGATTTCTTACTCTTCCGACCGGAATCCCGATCTTTTCAATAATAAAATCAACCAGCGATCCTGCTGCAATTACATGTAAATCCGGCATGAGCTCATAAAAATAACGGAGTGATGTTACAGCCTGCGGACACTTTTGAATTTCATCAAGAAAAAGAAGCGTTCTGCCGGGTTCTATTTTGCATTTCAATGCGGCGGATATTTTCGGAAGAAGGGTCACAGGATTAAGTTCATTTTCAAAGATTTTAACAAATTCAGGGACAAGCTCGAAATTTACTTCGGCAAAATATTCGAATTCTTTCCCGAACTGTTTAATGAGATAGCTCTTTCCAACTTGTCTGGCTCCTCTTATTAAAAGCGGTTTCCTGCTTTCTGATTGTTTCCATTTTTGCAGATAACGGTAAATTTTTCTTCTCAATGTTCCCTCCAGGATAAAAAAATCATTCTATTCTAAATGCTATAAAATAATTCAATAAAATCAAGTAAATAATGTAAATTCTGGCTATTTGCAGAGGGTGTTTGGGTTTGAAATTGGCTATTTGCAGAGGGTGTTTGCCGTGTAATTTCTTTGGAATAGATCAAATAATCCGTATAGTTCTGCAAGGATAATTTCGTAATGGAGAGCTTATGATAGAACTTAAGGTTCCTGATCTGATAAAAGAGACTTCGGCAAATACCGGTGCAAATTCTCAGAGTGTAAAAGCGGTGCTTGAACTGACTGAAGAAGGCTGCACGATCCCGTTTATTGCAAGGTACAGAAAAGAGATGACCGGTGGTCTTGACGAGGTGATGATAGCTTCGGTCATTGATACCGCCCAGAAGATCGAGGCACTGGACAAAAGAAAAAGGGCTGTGCTGAAATCGCTTGTTGAAACTGAGAACTATACTGATGAACTTGGAAGGATGGTCGATAATGCAGTTGATATGGCGACACTTGAAGATATTTATGCGCCGTACAAACCGGGGAGAAAAACAAAAGCTGATAAGGCGATAGAGGCAGGACTTCTTCCGCTTGCTGACTGGATAATCGAAAGAAAACGGTATGTTAGCGAAATTGAATCAAAAGCAGTTCCTTTTATCTGTGAGAATTTTAACGGAGTTGAAGAGGTCATTTCTGGCGTTAAAGACATTGTTGCTCAAAAAATCGCCGATGATGTCAAAGTAAGGTCTTTCCTGAGGGTGAATTTCAAAAAAGGGTTTGTGTTTTCAAAGGTGAAAAGGGGGAAAAAGGAAGAAGCAGTTCTCTATGGCGATTATTTTGATTACAGTGAACCTGTCGCAAAGATTCCGCCGCACCGGGTAATGGCAATGCTTAGGGCGGAAAAAGAAGGGTTTTTGAATGTTTCTGTCGTTTCAAAAAATACAATTGAACAGCTTGCTGATCTGACTGCTTCGATGTTTTTCAGGGAAAATTGTGAATTCTATCTTGAATGTGCATCTCAGGCATTGGAAAAACTTCTTCAAAACAGTATTGAGACTGAAGTTATCAATGAACTGAAAGATATTGCAATTGAAGCGTCGCTGGAATATTTTCATAAAAACCTTGAACAGATAATAAGTGCGCCGCCTTTTGGTGAAAAGGCAGTGATAGGAATAGACCCCGGAATAAGGACAGGATGTAAGGCGGTTGTGCTTGATAATTACGGCAATTATGTCGAATCGACGGTGATAAATCTTCACGCCGACAGATCGCAGGCACTGAAAATAAAAAGCTGGATCGAAAAGTATAAAGTGAAGGCAATAGCTGTCGGAAGCGGAACATTCGGCAGGGAATCATTAGAAATATTAAGAAGTTATTACGGAACAGATATCATAGTGGCATCGGTGAGCGAAGACGGTGCTTCAATTTATAGTGCGAGTGAAATTGCAAGAAGCGAGTTTCCGGATCTTGACCTGACAGTGCGTGGCGCCATTTCTATCGGCAGGAGATTTCAGGACCCGCTTTCCGAACTTGTAAAAATTGCGCCTGAAAGTCTCGGCATCGGTCAGTATCAGCACGATATTCCGGGCAAAATGCTTGCTGAAAAGCTCAAAAGGACAGTCGAATGGGTCGTCAACAGGGTCGGAGCGAATCTAAACACTGCAAGTCCTTATCTTCTCTCATATATTTCAGGGCTTGATTCAAAGAAGTCAGCGCAGATATTTGAACTTCGAAAAAGTAACGGAAGGTTCAATAAGATCGATGAGTTGAAA
>DAOQAY010000230.1:0-2750 GCA_035354435.1 bacterium | reverse complement strand
GCTCCTGTAAAAAAGTAGTGGGTAAACTTTCCCAGATAAAAAAAATCAATAAAAAGAGATAAGCACTTTTGAAAACAAGAACGAGGTTTGTTGAGTCGGTAGAATTTGAAAAGATGAAGAAAATACTGACGATAAAGCTTGATTTCAAGAAGGGGAGCAAATTCTTTTATGAGGACAAGGCGGCAGGAATATCGGGCACATTTGCGGTTCACGACACGGTGATCAAGCGGTGGCGGCACCTTAATTTTTTTCAGCATGAATGTTATCTTGAAGCAAGAGTTCCGAGGATAGTTACAGGGGAAGGACAGGTTCGTCAGACGGAAGCGCCGTGGGCAGGAAAGCTGAATGGATTTACGCTGTTATTTGAGGCATTGATCTTACAGCTTGCCCGTTGCATGCCGGTGAATCAGCTTTCAGCGATCATAAAAGTTTCAAATTATAAGATATGGAAGATCATTGAGAAATACATTGATGAAATCAGAGATTTGCAGGACATGAGCGAAATAGAGGAAATTGGGATTGATGAAAATATTGGAGTGCCAAGTTTTTGACAAAATCTCTTGTGATCACGCATCCATCAGTTATAAAAGCAACCATATTGAGCTTTTTTAACCAACACAACTCTTTTCGCTGTTAAAAAATCTGCTGTTCAGACAATTTTACTCACACTCCCCTTCATAGGCTATGGTTGTCCCTGCGCTTGAAGCAAAGCAGGGATGCTGATATGTCACTCCGTCGCAGCCGCAGACATAGATGATAGCTGAATACATCCAGCATTCCTGTTCATCTCTTTTAAGATCACACTGCCCTTTTGCATTTTCATCACAGACACCCTGCTCCTTGTGGCAGTATTCAGTTTCAAGGCAGTCGCTGTTCTTATTGCATTCAACCATCGAGCCGCAACCGCCGGGATGCATGACACCGGTCCCCGCCATTTGAGCATAGCATGAGTTTTTATAGGTATTTCCGTCACAACCGCAGACCGGTTCGGCAATATTGAAATCACAATCCTGAGGAATTGCTATACACACTCCTTTTTCAGTGCATGCCCCGTCACTTTTCAGACAGAAAAAGCCTTCACCGCAATCAATTGAGTTGGCACAACCGTCAGTTGAATCATCATCAGGCACATAAATATCGTCATTGTCAGGAATTGTCTCATCATTCTGATCGTCAGTTACAGCAATGTCATCCGTAATGGAATCTGTCTCCACTGCTTCGTCATTTACCGTATCATCATTAACTGCTTCATCATCAACCGGGTGCTTATCAGAAACATTGTTCGCACAACCAGAAAAAATAAAAGTAACCAGAACAACCATAAAAAACAGCCCGTCTTTCATAATTTTATTCTCCTTTTTTATTCAATTACTTAAATACCTTAGCTTTTTTTGAGGTCAAGTCAATACTTATGGTTCTACATCAAATTCATGTGATTTAAAGAATTCTTACAAATTACCAATTTCTGAACTATTTCATCCACAGCAATCACAGGAATTTTGTGCTGTTCTGAAAATGCAATTATTTCGGGCATTTTTGCCATTGTCCCATCGGTATTTGTAAGTTCGCACAGAACACCGCATGGCTTCAGTCCTGCAAGTTTCATCATTTCAATAGTGGCTTCAGTGTGCCCTCTTCTTTCCATAAGTCCGCCTTTTCTTGCAATCAGCGGAAATACATGCCCCGGTCTGTTCAAATGCTCAGGCTTAGCATCATTTGCCACCGCCGTTTTAATGGTTACAACTCTATCATGTGCCGAAACACCAGTAGTGACACCTTCTGCCGCCTCGACAGATACAGTGAAAGCCGTCTTAAATCTGCTCGTGTTGTCTTGAACCATCAACGGAAGATTCAAAGATTCCGCCTTGTCAGCAGTGATACACAGACAAACAATTCCACTGCACTCCCGGATCAGCATAGCCATCTGCGATTCAGTAATGTTTTCAGCGAAAAACACAAGATCCCCTTCATTTTCACGGTCAAAATCATCGACAATAATGATTCCTCCTCCTGATTTCAAAGATTCAACAGCTTTTTCAACCGAAGACAGATTTTCATTCATAAATGTTTTCATAGTTCACCTCCAAAAGTAATAAACTGTCAGGGTGGATAAATCATCTGGAATTGCAGCAGAAACATATCCTCTTCCATCCGGACTTTAACCGTCGGTTCCGGAATCTCACCGGATCTGCGCAAGCTCGCGGACTGACCGGACTGACCGGATCACCGCCGGTGGGGAATTGCACCCCGCCCTGAGAATAAACAGATGAAATTTACAACTTAGAAAAAATTAGTCAACAGAATAAAAACCTGAGAATCAGCCACAAAACAAAAAAAATACTTTCGAATATCAACTAACAATTTAGATATATCACTTTTTTCTATTAAACAGTTTATTTACAGATTATATTTCATTGACGAAAAAGTCTTTTATTGTTAAAAACTATCTGTATTTACATTTACTATCAGGGAGAGAAAAATGGAAAAAAGTACAAAAAGATTATTTTGGATACTGTTTTTGATTTTGTCTTTTGTCTCATGCGGAGAAACCGGTAGAAAAACATCGGGTAAACCTGCTGGTTCTGAAGGTGGATCGTGCTATAGCAATGATTTATGTGATGACGGATTGATCTGTGAGAGCGATATCTGTGTAAAAATGGAAAATCATATCGACACAGACAACACAACAAGTGATACTGACACCGGAGACACTGGCAATACCGGAGACACTGGTAATACCGGAGACACTG
>DAOQAY010000229.1:2414-2771 GCA_035354435.1 bacterium | reverse complement strand
ATTGTCATATTTGTAACCCAGCGAAGTGATCCGATAAGTGTTGCATAACGACCACCATTCTGCGGATCTTCTTTAAAAGCAATCTGATTCTTTGCAATTTCTTTCATGTTTCCAGCAACCTCAGATGTTCTTGCTTTCTTTGTGTAGTCAGCATACATAGGAATAGCAACTGCAGCCAAAATACCGATAATCGCAATAACGATCATAAGCTCGATAAGTGTAAAACCTTTCTTCATGTCATCTCTCCTTTGAGATAAGTTATTAAAAAGCCAAAAATCAACATACGGAGGCTATAAAGCAAAAAGCGTGCCAAAAACCCTATCCCCCACCCCCTTGAACCCTCATCCCAACCTTCTC
>DAOQAY010000229.1:1251-2404 GCA_035354435.1 bacterium | reverse complement strand
TACGGTCACCATTGAGCAAAAAGCGTGCCAACACATCCATCAACCCTATTTTCCACCCAGCCCTTTGGGCGTGGGCTAAGCAAGCACCGTCCTTCAAACGGTTTAAGTACGGACTGAAGGTTCGCGTTATCTCAGCCCATCGTCGAAGATCTGGGTTATGAGGTCAACGAATTCTCACCCCTTCCCTATTCCTTTCTAATATATAAGGGTTATATGAGGCTGTTCCTGGATCAGTTTTTCTGATAAAAGCTGTAATATCTTTAAGTGTTTGTGTGGAATGACTGTAGGGGCGAAAGATTTTTCGCCCGTACAAATCCCCAAACGAAAACAGATAAGTGAATGCCGTTATCCAGAAATCGTCTGAATGTGCTTTGATCAGATCACGAGGGATGTGTAAGGGCGAAAAATCTTTCGCCCCTAGGGAACACCAGAATTCTCTCATAAATTCTTCCATAACAGCCCGTTCCCGCTCCGCATTTTGTGCAAGATCAGAGATGTGTTTTGCAATATCCACATCCGGTAGAGCCTCTTTTAATAAGGGAATTACAATCTTCCTATAATGATTTCTTCTGTAGATGGTGTCATTATTTGTCTGGTCTGACAAATATTGTCGCCCTTTCATATAATCCACTATATCTGACTTTGGGATATTAAGAAGCGGCCTGATGATCGCAGGGGCTTTCAACAACTCACCCCTTTCCTTTTTTGAAAGGGAAAGGGGACGGGGGATTGGGTTAACCGGTTTTATTCCGCATAATCCTTTTAAACCTGAACCTCTTTCCAGAATGCGCATCAGCACCGTTTCAACCTGATCGTCTCTGTGATGAGCAGTGGCTATATAGCCGAAATTATTATCTATAGCAATTTTGTGCAATATTCTGTATCTTTCAATGCGTGCCCTTTCTTCAAAATTGCTCTTCGTATCATCCCAGAAATTTTCATCAAAAATTCCTGCAAAAAAAGGTACTTGGAGTTCATGACAAATATTGTCAACGAATTTTGCTTCATCACCCGATTCCGGTCTTGCCTTGTGATCGACATAACAGCAGCCTATTTTCAAATCAAGTTCATCTTTCAATTCTGACATCATGTAAAGCAGAGCAAGAGAATCTATTCCGCCGGAACAGGCGATGAGAATACCCAACTCATCCCC
>DAOQAY010000229.1:0-1151 GCA_035354435.1 bacterium | reverse complement strand
AAGAGAGGGTGGTTCTGAGCTTGTCGAAGAACCGGGTGAGTTGAAAAGGGTCGCTAGAATTCTGCATTTTTAGGTGTTCTCGGGAATGGAATGACATCGCGGATATTCTGCATCCCGGTTATGTACATGATAGCTCTTTCGAAACCGAGTCCGAAACCGGCGTGAGGATTTGTGCCATATCTGCGGAGGTCAAGATACCACCAGTAATCTTCTTTGTGAAGTCCCAGCTCTTCAATTCTTGCAACCAGCCTGTCGTATCGTTCCTCTCTCTGGCTTCCGCCGATTATTTCACCGACTCCCGGAACAAGCAGATCCATTGCTGCGACAGTTTTGCTGTCATCATTCATTCTCATGTAGAAAGCTTTGATCTCTTTGGGGTAATTTATTACAAAAACCGGTTTTTTAATAAGTTCTTCGGTCAGATATCTTTCGTGTTCTGTCTGAAGGTCGTTTCCCCATTTTACGGGATATTCGAACTGTTTTCCCGATTTCTCAAGAAGTTCGACCGCTTCGGTATAAGTGATCCTTGCAAAATCGGAATTCATAACAAAATTAAGCCTTTCCAGAAGTCCTTTATCAATCATATCGTTAAAGAACTGCATTTCTTCAGGCGCTTTTTCAAGGACAAAACGGATAATATATTTCATCATATCTTCAGCTAACTTCATATCGTCCTCGATGTCAGCAAATGCAATTTCAGGCTCTATCATCCAGAATTCACTGGCATGGCGCATTGTGTATGAGTTCTCTGCACGGAATGTCGGCCCGAAAGTATAAACATTTCTGAATGCCGCACAGTAATTTTCAACTGCCAACTGTCCGGAAACAGTAAGATTTGTCTCATGACCGAAAAAATCTTCGCTATAGTTGATTTTACCGTTTTCAGTTCTCGGTAGAGCATTGAGATCAAGAGTTGTGACCTTGAACATTTCTCCTGCTCCTTCACAGTCGCTTCCGGTAATTATCGGAGTGTGGACATAAACAAATCCACGGTCCTGAAAAAATGTGTGAATTGCATGCGCGACAAGACTACGCACCCTGAAAACCGCATTAAAAGCATTGGCTCTGGGACGCAAGTGTGCGATAGTTCTAAGATATTCAAATGTGTGCCTTTTTTTCTGAAGCGGAAAATCTTCATCACTTGTTCCTAC
>DAOQAY010000228.1:0-2781 GCA_035354435.1 bacterium | reverse complement strand
ATCGGTCTGTCAGATATTCTCAAATGGCTCTGAACATCACCGCCTCTCTGGCTCATTCCGTGAACTTCAGCCTGTTTGAGATAAAGTCCGCTTTCAACAGCCGCATAACCCAGAACAGTAGCGATCGAGAGAATGCCCTGTCCGCCGACACCTGCAAGAATAATATCACATTTCATTGGGGCACCTCCTTATTTTTTTGCATCCTTGGTTTTTCTTCTGAGAGTCTGCATACATTCTCTTGTCGGAATAATGATCGAAACTCCTTTATAATCCAGCTCTTCGTTTATTATCTTCACAAATTCCTCGTGATTTTTCCTTACCGGATTAACTATCCTGATGTGATCGGGATGAACGCCGAGACCTTTTACAATGCTGGTAAGTCTTCCAAGTGCATGGGAATCCTGACCACCGGTCATGCCTGTTGTCGAATTGTCACCGATAAAAACAACTATATTCGAATTTTCAATGACAGCATCAAGAAGTCCAGTCATTCCGCTGTGGCAGAAAGTCGAATCTCCGATCACAGCAACAGCCGGGAACATGCCTGCATCGGAAGCTCCCTTTGCCATTGTAATGCTTGCACCCATATCAACACAGCTGTTTATTGCTTCAAAAGGAGGAAGTGCGCCAAGTGTGTAACAGCCAATATCAGCAAAAACATGTCCGTCACCATATTTTGCCTTAATAGTTGCATTGAGCGCATTGTACATATCTGCATGTCCGCAACCAGTACAAAGTTTGGGAGGTCTGGAAGCTACAATTGAAGGCACCGGATTTCCTTCTATATCTTTAAGTCCGAGTGATCTTGCCACTATATTCGGATCCAGCTCTCCGTCTCTGGGAAGCTCTCCTGTAATACGCCCTTTCACTCTCACATCCCGATCAAGAAGACCTCTGAGATCCTCTTCCACCATGGGCATACCGTCTTCAAGCACCAGTATTTCTTTACATTCGTCGACAAGCTTTTTTATCATTTTTTTCGGTGCCGGATACTGGGAAAGTTTTACAACCGGATAAGGACAGTTACCATCAAAATTCTCCATCAGATAATTGAAACCTATACCACACGCAATAATTCCAAGCGATTTGTCACTTCCTTCAAAATATTTATTCCAGCCCGAATTTTCGGATTCTTCAAGAAGTTTTTTCTGAGTTTCAAGAACTCCTTTATATCTTCTTCTTGCAATTGCCGGAAGAAGAACAAACTGCCTCTTATCTTCAGGAAGTTTCAACTCATTCTGAGGCATCGGCTCTCTGACTTCCACCCCTGCCCTTGAATGTGCAAGACGGGTAGTCACTCTCATCATTACAGGAGTTTTATATTTTTCAGAAATGTCATAGCCGTAAAAAGTCATATCATAAGCTTCCTGCTGATTTGACGGCTCAAGAATAGGAATAAAAGCAAACTTTGAAAGTATTCTTGAATCCTGCTCATCCTGAGAAGAGTGCATGCTCGGATCATCTGCAACAGTGACGATACATCCGCCGTTAGCACCGGTGATCCCTGAATTGACGAACGGGTCCATCGCAACATTAAGACCGACATGCTTCATCATCGACATTGTTCTTTTACCTGCATAGCTCATACCCAGAGCACTTTCAACAGCAGTCTTTTCATTTGCAGACCAGCACCTGTGAATGTTTCTTGCAGCCGCCAGCTTTGAATGCTGGACATATTCCATTATTTCAGTTGACGGAGTTCCCGGATATGCATAAAAACCCGAAGCACCCGCATCCATCGCACCCTGAGCAATAGCCTCATCACCCATAAGCAGCATTTTTTTCTTACTCACAACAACCTCCAGTTATCTTTAATATCAATATTCTTCAGGAACTTCTTTACCGTCAATTACTCTGAAAGCGCCTTCTGCAAGTGCATCAAGCTCGTTTTCGCCGGGATAAATAAAGAAAGGAGCCATCCAGCCTGTATATTCTTTCAGATTCTGTGCGAACTGTTTGAAATAAGCACATCCGCCTGTGATGATGATCCCGTCAAGCTTTCCTTTGAGCGCGGCACAGTATGCACCGATCTCTTTTGCGATCTGATATTCAAAAGCTTCGTTTATTTTAACTGCTTCAGGGTCTCCTGCCACAACTCTGTCTTCGATCGTCCTGAAATCGTTTGTGCCGATATATGCCTTGAAACCGCTTTCACTTGAGAACATTTTCTTAACTTCAGCTTCGGGTTTGCTGTAACAGAGCTTCATGACTCCTGCAAGAGGAAGAGCGCCTGCTCTTTCAAGGCTGAACGGACCCATACCAAGAAGTCCGTCATTGACATCAACAATCTTTCCGCCTTCAAGTGCGGCAACTGAAATTCCGCCGCCAAGATGTGCAACTACGAAATTTGCCTTGTAAAAATCCTTGCCTGTTTTTTCAGCTATCTTTCTTGCAACAGCCTTGATATTAAGAGCGTGAACTCTGCACTTTCTTTCGATTCCGGGAAGTCCGCTCAGACGGGCTTTGGGCCACATATTGTCAGTGGTAACAGGATCAACTATATAACTTTCTTTCAAACCGTAATCTTCAGCAATCTTTTTTGCAATCATTCCACCTAGATTTGAAGCGTGGTTGGCATATTTACAGCTTGTGAGATCATCAATAAGAGACTGATTCACCCTGTATGTGCCGCCCTCAAGAGGTTTAACAGGACCGCCGCGACCTACCGAACCGACAACTTTAAGACCTTTTTCTGAAACAGCCTTATCAAGCGCTTTGTTGCTCATGGTATATCTGAAATCGAACTGTTCTGAAACCAGATTAAATTTTGCTATCTCTTCC
>DAOQAY010000227.1:0-2832 GCA_035354435.1 bacterium | reverse complement strand
ATTGATTTCATGGTTGATTGCGAAGTTCTGTCGTTTGGTGATTTCACTACAAAAAGCGGAAGAAAGACTCCATTTTTCATTAATACCGGCAAATACAGGACCGGTGAGCAGATCAGAAAGCTCGGTCAGTTCTATGCACAGTCGATAATGGAAAACACAAGAGGTGAATTCGATGTTCTTTTCGGTCCGGCGTACAAAGGAATTCCTCTTGCAGTTACTACCGCTATTGCACTCAGCGAAATATATAATAAAAATGCGGCGTTCTGCTTTAACCGCAAAGAAGCGAAAGATCACGGTGAAGGCGGCTCGATTATCGGTCACAAGCTTAAAGATGGCGACAGAGTCGTCATAATTGAAGATGTCACAACTGCCGGAACAAGTATCGCTGAAACTGTTCCGATACTTAAATCCGCAGCAAATGTCGATGTTACAGCACTTGTCATTTCCGTGAACCGCATGGAAAGAGGTACAGGCGAGAAGAGCGCACTTGATGAAATTCACGAAACCTATGGAATGAAGACATTTCCGATAGTTTCAATGGCGGAAGTAATTGAATATCTTTACAATAAAGAGATCAAAGGAAAAGTGCTGCTTGATGAAAAAATCAAATCAATGATCGATGATTACTACAAGCTTTACGGCGCAAAATAGATTTATTCCTGTCTTTACGAGAGTTTTCTTACATAATTATTCAACTTTTCGGATACTTCAGGTTCAAGATACGGTTCAAGAAGCGATATGCAGAACTTGGTGCCTTCAATCTGAATGTCAACTGTGAGATACTCTCCTGTTATTTCCATAAATGAAAACCAGAACTGGTTTATCAGCCAGAAAAGGCTATTGATGGTGTTTATAAAAGATAAGTCGTTTTTTTGTATAAAGATCCCTGTTTCTACCGAAGCGAGCATTGTTTTTTCAAGATGATCCATTCTTTTTTTCATAATTTCATCATGAATTTTTCTGAGTTCCGGATCATTTTTCAAAAGCACGGCAAGTTCAAGATAAAGAAACCGGTACTCGACACTCAGTCCGAAACCCTTATAAATGAGATCGACTACTGCGGTGAATCCATCTTTGTCCGGAATTATGGAATCCCACAGCGGATCATATTCTTCGGCCATTTCACAAAACAGAGCACGGATGATTTCTTCTTTGTTTTTAAAATGGTAATAAAGGTTCCCGGGGCTTATGCCGGCATCTTTTGCGATATGATTAGTTGAAATTTTTGAAGTACCGAGAATGTTAAAAAGTCTTCTGGCGGTTTCAAGAATATTTTTTACTGTCGGAGTGTATTCAGTCATGTTACCCTCAAAAAAGTTTATAGGAAAGACGGATCATTGTGTTGACATTGTCCATTCTTCTCTCATATTTGTATTTAACACCATATGTTTCCTCGTAGTAATAAACCGGAAGTACATTTACAGCATTAATATCAATTCCTATGCCTATAAAAAGATCGGGTACCGGCATTTCAAGGTCGAGACCGAGGGTAAAAGCAGGGGCAAGAATGAAAATATCATCCGGCGTTCTGTTATCAAACATTATAGACATTCCGGCTCCGATGAAAGGATCTACCGCCCGTATGCTTCTGTTCTGTAGCGGAAAGTGCATTCTGTATCTTGGAAGAATAGTGAAATCTATATAAAATTCCGGAACACTGAAAATAACTTTTGTTTCAATACCGATTGTCCCCGGTCCTGCTTTAAAAAACCCTGCATCAAGCAATAATCCGGTTCCGAATCCGGCATCAGAAGTTTTTCTGTCTTTGAATTTGACTGTTGCTCCAGTCGTAGTGTCCGGCGCTGTATCTTTTCCGAAGTGATCTGAAAAGCCGGCAAGTATGCCGATGAAAAAGTCGGGAGCATTCGATTTTTCTGAGGATTCTTCTGATGCTGAAATAATTAAAGGGATAAGTGCTGTAATAGTAAGAATTGACAGTGCTCTTTGAAATTTCTTTCTTAAAAACATTATTTCTCTCCATATTTTTAACGAACCGCAGCAACGATTAGAGCAATTGCTCTAAAGTTAGAGTAATCACTCTAAAAGGTTTGTCAAATATTTTTTTATTAGATAAAACAGGTGGGGTTAGTCTTCAACTTTTCCACGCATTTTCTTAACAAAACTGCGGGTTTTCTTTGAAGTAAGTCTTTTCTCGATTGAGCTTTTGGTAGGGCGTGTAGGTTTTCTCTTTTTGCGTATCACAAGGACTTTTTCGATAAGTTCACGGAATCTTTCATAGGCGGTTTCTTTGTTGCGGAGCATACTGCGGTCATCCTGCACTTTGATGATTATGTCGCCGCTATCGGTGATGCGGCGGTCACGCAGGGCAAGAAGTTTTGCTTTAACATCTTCAGGCAGACTTGATGAGGTAATGTTGAATCTGAGCTGAATTGCACTGCTTGTTTTGTTGACATGCTGACCTCCAGGACCTTCTGAGCGGATTGCAGTCAGCTCGATTTCTGAGATCGGAATAGTTACAACACGACCAGTTGCATTACGGCATTCAATTGTATTAGACTGTGCTGAGTTCATATTCACCTATTTTGCTTTAACAACAAAAGGGAGTGCAATGAAAATAACGCCGATAAGCACCAGCAGATAAGTGTTTGAAATGAAATAGGGAAAGACCATCAGAATTATTCCCGAAATTTTAGCCATAAAATTCTTCTGCTTCCTTCCGTAAAGGAAATATCCCATCCCGAATGCCCCGAATATTACACCCCAAAGCAGTACAGCGGTACTTATACTCTCCAAAATAAATTCTCCCGTCAAAACGACGACGCAAATTATTACGATCCGGACCTTCTGAATTATAGGTCGTTATCAGGAAAA
>DAOQAY010000226.1:0-2838 GCA_035354435.1 bacterium | reverse complement strand
TCCGTCCGGCTTTTTTGAGGGCTTCGGGAAATGTAAGCTGAGGGTCGGCGTTTTTTACTGCGTTGATCTTTTTCTGGAAGTTGCCGTAGGAGAAATGGGGATAGAAATAGGCTTTATCTTTGAGGTGCCACGCATCGGTGGAATGTCTTTCGTTGAGTCTGGAAAGGTACTGTGCGAACAGCCCTTTTTCGTGAAGTTCACTGCAACCTGTGATCCACAGTTTTGAGCCGTAGATCATCTGGATGTCAATTGCGATATCGGCCATGAACCGTTGCGTTTCGCTTATCAACTCTTTATATTCTTTGAGTTTTTTGAGGTCGGCCGTGCTGTGAGTGTGAATGCAGGTCTTGTTGAGGACTGCCACTTCGGACTCGAAATCTGTCACAAGTCCGTTGTTCTCAAAGAAATTCCTCGCCACTTTTCCGGCCTTGCCGATAAGGTAGCAGAGATTTTCATTTTTCTGCTCATCCATTCCGGGATTGTCGGCTACAAGGATATATTTCGGTCCTAATTCTCTGATCTTTCGCAGATTTCTATTAAAAACGACGCTGTTTTCCACTTTATAAACACTTTTTTTCTGTTCTTTGATGTTGAGATCTTCAATTGCCTGTGCAAGACCTGAATTTTGACCGATCCATTGTTCAACTTGTTTTTGGAAACTGTCGATAATCGACTCGAACTGCTTGAATTTATTCATTAATCTTTGATGCCGCCGTCATCTTTTATGCCGGGAACAATTATATAGACATTCCTCGTGTCAAGGAGTGCACCTTCACCATAGACAGTTATTTTTGCAAGGAAAAGTGTGTTCTCAGTGGTTGTCGGCTCAAAAATGGTATTCTCAAAAGTGAGATCAAAGAAAAGCTTCACACCCGG
Source organism: bacterium (assembly GCA_035354435.1). Classification (GTDB taxonomy): domain Bacteria; phylum UBP6; class UBA1177; order UBA1177; family UBA1177; genus JAKLDO01. Next base: position 1,962 of record DAOQAY010000226.1, on the reverse strand, counting down.
TTTTACCTTTGTGAAAGTTGCGCCGGATTTGGATTCGTAAGCATTTACAGGATTGGAATGATCCGCAAATATTTCTTTTATAAACTGTGTTGTATCTATTCCGTGGATGTTCGTCACAGATTCACTTGTCGTGTCAATATCCATCTGAATATTGTTCAGCAGATCGCTTACCGCTTCAACTATCTGATTTGAAAGACCTTTCCCGGCCATGTCTATCTGAAATACAAAATTTTCACCGGTTATCGCATTCTTTGAACCGGTATCATTTGCAAGTTTGTCCATTCTTTCCTGAAGACTGAAAAGAATGTCACCGACACCTTCGCCGATAACGCCTATGAATTTCGCTTTTTTAGCGTTGAAAGCGGCAATGGTTTCAGATTCGTAATGACCTTTGTCGGGTTTGCTGTCTGACCATTTATATCTGAGCTTGGTGACATATCCACCTGTATCGCTTACCCAGTCTTGGTTTATATCATAAAGCTGTTCGTCGGTTATCATCATTACTATCGGCAATGCGTGCTCTCTGAAACATGCTCCTCCGATTGTGCCAAGCTGTCCAGTACAATTCTGAGAAGGAATATTAACTGTAGCATAATTTTTGTAATAAGAATCCGTATCAATTGCACACATAATCACATTATCAAAACAGGAACCCGTATCAAATTTCAATATTTCGCCGTCAAATCCGGCACCGGTAACTGCCTGATATATAGCTTCATACTGAGATTCTATCTCTCCGCCGCTTTCCTGTCCAAGTCCGTCAAGTGCAGTCTGGATCGCCGCCGCATCTTTTGAAACGGTCTGATTCATTGCGTAAGGATAACCTTCAATGTTTGAAAAAGAAGAAATCGAAAAAGCCGGATCGGGAACAACAGCCTTGATACCGCTGATAATTATAGAACTGATATCGGCTTTTATATTGTCAATTGCATATCGCATTGAACCGGAAAGATCGAGAGAAATGGCAATATCGGCCATTTTTATCTGTGTGCCGAATTCGAGCATATCATTTTTTTCAGGGTCCATGTAAGGCAGAACAACATAGAACTGTCCGTCATAAAATTCAGGATCGCTCACCAGCGGATCACTTCCAGCCGCAACTTCAGTGTTATCATCAAAACCGTCACCATCGGTATCAACTTTTGCAGGATCTGTTCCAAGTTCGGTCTCTTTTGTGTCGCTCAGACCGTCATTGTCCGAGTCAAGATCAATATAATCCGGGTATCCGTCACCATCAGAATCAGCCGGAATATCGACTGTCCCTGCTTCATCTTTGTCAAGTATGCCATCGCCGTCACTATCATCATCAAGATAATCGGGAATGGTGTCCTTGTCAGAATCTTTCGTTCCTTCGATCAGATCAGGGATTGTATCACCGTCACTGTCCGAATCGAGAAAATCGGCTATTCCGTCGCCATCGGTGTCAACACATGGCTGTTCTTTGCATTCAATATTATCAAGAATATTATCGCCATCACTGTCAGTATCACGGTAATCTGAAGTGCCGTCACCGTCTGTGTCCGTAACGCCTTCAATTGAATCAGGAATTCCGTCGCCATCGGAATCATCATCAAGATAATCAGGTGTTCCGTCTTCATCTGTATCAACCGCTACTCCTCCCGGTTTTTCAATGTCATCAGGAATTCCGTCACCGTCACTGTCAACACCGGGAATCACATTATCAACATCATCACCTTCATTGTCAGGAAGCTTGTTTTCATCAGTAATTGTCAAACTGTCAGTATTAGTATCATCAGGAAGTCCGCTGCTATCGGAATCACTTTGACTGATAAGGTCTATGTCCGTCAAATCGCCATCACCCTCATCGCTTGTACAGGAAACAAACCCTGTCAAAACAACAAGTGAAATTAAAAATACCCGCCTTAAATCGTTAATCATTTATTTCTCCAGATATGTATTTTTTACAGCCGCAGGGTCTCACCCCGGAAGAATTGTACTTTG
>DAOQAY010000225.1:0-2919 GCA_035354435.1 bacterium | reverse complement strand
ATAAGTCTTATATTCACTTTTCTTTCAATATTCTCGCCGACTCTCGTTACAACTCTTTCCTGGACAACTCTGAGAAGTTTTACCTGTGTTGAAAATGAAATATCACCGATCTCATCAAGGAAAATAGTGCCTCCTTCCGCCGCTTCGAATTTTCCCAGTCTGTCATTCACCGCACCTGTGAAAGAACCTTTAACATGACCGAAAAGTTCGCTTTCAAGCAGTGTTTCGACAAGAGCTGAGCAGTTTACCTTGATGAATGGACCGTTCCTTCTTGAAGATTCGTTGTGTATTGCCGATGCAATAAGTTCCTTGCCGGTTCCGCTTTCACCGTTTATCAGAACTGTAACATCGCTGTCTGCTGCAAGTTCAATGGTTCTGAAAAGTGATTTCATCGGCTCGCTTTCACCAACAATATTGTGAAATTTTTTTTTCACAAGCTCAGTTGTCGGCAGGATGTCGCAACCTTCAAGTCTGGTAAGATCGGTAACAGTGAAAATGATCCTTTCTGAACCCGATTCGGTAACTCTGACACCGGAAATGAAAACAGGGATCGTTACTCTGTCAGATCTTCTGAGGTAAAGGTGACGCTGGATAACTTTGTCCGTACCTTTGCAAAGGCAGTCACTGTCTTCAGATCTCATCAATCCGCCGTCAGGTCTGATGAAAACAAAAGCAGACATTCCCCGTCTTGTTGTTAGGGATTTTGTAACTCCTGCAAGAGTGAGCATCGATTCATTTACAAAATAGATCTTGTAGTTGCTGTCCGTGACAAACACTCCGCATGGCAGTCTGTCGATCATTGATCTGGTGTTCATAGCTGCGCTCGCAAGTTAATTAACAAAAACAAGTTAATATAACATAATTTGTCAAGTTAATGCAAGTTATTTTAAACAAGATTGAAAACAAGGCTTTTTTGTGGCACGGTTATTGTATTATAAGACTGTTTTTCGTTTTTAACTGAATATTGAAAAAGGAGAGAATTATGAGCCATGAACTTAATGACAGGAATTTTGAAACAACTATTTCAAGCGGTGTAACTCTTGTTGATTTCCACGCTCCGTGGTGCGGTCCGTGCAGGATGCAGACTCCTGTGCTTGAAAGAGTAAGTGCAAAATTCAGTGAAAAAGCTAAAATAGCTTCGCTGAATGTTGATGATAATCCGCAGATCGCTGCAAAATTCGGGATCAGAAGCATTCCGACGCTGATACTTTTTAACAATGGTATTCCTGTGAAGCAGTTTGTCGGGCTTCAAAGTGAAAATACGCTTGTAAACGCCATCAATGAGGCAGTAAAATGAACAGAAAGAATTTTCTGATAGTTGCAGTATTTATATTTCTTGCAGTTTTTATTGCAGTTATAAATATGAATTCAGGTGAAAAACTCAATAATATTGCAGTCAGTCAGGAAGTTTTTGATGTGGAAAGTCTTGGCAGCAAAGTTGGTGTTATTTCTTTTTCATCGCCAAACTGCAGTGCCTGCTTAAAACAGAAAGAAGAATTTAAAAAGATCCTGCCTGAACTTTCAAAAGATGCGTCTTTTAAAAGCATTGATGTAACAAAAGACTTGCAGACCGCAAATTATTACGGCGTGGGGATCGTTCCGACTATTTTGATTACTTACAACGGTATCGAGGTGGAAAGATTTACAGGAGTTCATAAAGCAGGAGAGCTTGATTCTGAAATTAGAAAACAGATTGAGAAACACAGATACTGTGAAGACGGTTCAATTTGTTAATTGTAAATGAAAAATGGAGGAAAAATGTCAGTAAATGTTGAAAAAAATCGTTGCCCGGCAAATCATAGATGTCCATCAGTTTCAGTTTGTCCGACAGGAGCTCTTGTGCAGAAAGGATTTGCTGCGCCGGAAGTTATTGATAAGCTGTGCATCAATTGTGGCAAATGTATAAGATTCTGCCCGTACAAAGTTTTTTCAACAGGAAATTCAAAATGATGAAATTCATAATTCCTATAACCGGTACGCTGATCGGCGGAGTTGCAGGTTATCTTTATTACAGATTTGTAGGATGCGCCAGCGGAGGCTGTCCCATCACATCAAATCCCTGGATCTCCACAATCTACGGAGCCGCAATGGGATTTCTTGTCACATGGGTGAAATGAAAAAATTCATTCCCAGGATATGCCCAGACCTGCGACCATCGGCTAAGTTAGCGCGAACCTTCAGTCCGCGAATAAGCCGCCTGAAGGGTGGTGCTTTTTCAGCCCGCGGGTGAAGCCCCGGGATGGATTTTGTTCTACTTGGTTTTCTTGAGGATCTTTTCGATTTCACCGAAATAGAGTCTGTGATACTGTTTTTCGGGGTAGTGGTTGATTATTTCCGGGTCGATGAAGTTTTTCGGGTCAAAATCCTGAAAGCAGATCTTTTTGCAGATAAGAACCATGTCGGCTTGGGAAAAATATACAGATCCGTTGTCATCTATCGGATCGAAGCTGGTTTCAAATGCCTTGTTCACATCACGACCTGATTTCGTGCCGCAAAATTCGAGTTCAGCTTTGAATTCAGGCGGAAAAAAGGAAACTGTAAAAGATGAGTTCCTTTCCATATATTCATAGGTGAATCTGTTAGGTCTTACAACTGCTCCGAATACAGGTTTGTTCCACATAACGCCGAAATAACCCCACGAAATAGTCATCATATTAAAATCTTCAATAGAACCGGCAGTCAGAAGTCCCCATTCGTTCCTGAGTGTTGAAAACGGATTTATTTTTGCATCACTCGGAACTATACTTTTGAAATTACACATCTTTCCGCTCCTAAAAGAAAAATAAACGGTTTCGATATTATCCAAAGAATGATTTTAAATCAATAATTAATGAGTCCACTCCGAAAAAGGTCTTAGGAATTATATAGTGTCCCCCAAGTCAAGACAATTCTCCGAAAAAAATTGTGAATAAACCATTA
>DAOQAY010000224.1:0-2939 GCA_035354435.1 bacterium | reverse complement strand
AAATTTCAATCAGCTGCCGAAAGGATATGAAACACTTGCGGTGGAAGGTGCTCTGATAGACAGGATATTTGAAAGCCGCAAGATTCCCATGTCCGAGCTTGCCGGTACGGAGTTTGAGCAGGCTCATTCAAACAAGTTTTTCATGCTTTCCGATAAAGCGAACGATCAGCATCAGGCTGTTGTGAGAATAGATCCTTTTGACAAATGCCTTGTTCCGCTCAAGCAGTTCAAAGATGTGTGGGGTCTTAGAGCCAGAAATTTCGGACAGAAGCTGGCGCTTGACCTTCTTATGGATGACAGGATAAAGCTCGTAAGTCTTATGGGTGCGGCAGGAACAGGAAAGACTCTGCTTGCAATAGCCTGCGGACTTCAGAAATGCCTTGATGAAGGAAAATATACGAAAATGCTTGTTGCAAGACCGATATACCCTATGGGAAAAGATATCGGTTTTCTTCCCGGAACCATTGAGGAAAAGCTCAAACCCTGGATGCAGCCTGTTTTTGATAATCTTGAATATCTTCTTGCAGGTTATGATTCTGCGGGTTTCGGCAAAATGAACGATCTTCTTAACAGCGGAGTTATCGAAGTTGAAGCTCTGACATATATCAGAGGCAGAAGCATTCCAGAGCAGTTCATTATAGTTGATGAAGCTCAGAACCTCACTCCTCATGAAGTGAAGACTATTGTTTCAAGGGTCGGTGAAAATACTAAGATCGTTCTTACCGGAGATCCTTATCAGATCGATAATCCGTATATGAACGAATCTAATAACGGTCTGAGTTATATTGTTGACAGGTTCAAAGACCTTTCTCTTGCCGGACATATTACGCTTGAAAAGGGCGAAAGGTCGGCACTTGCCAATGCAGCGGCGGAGCTTTTATAGATGAAAATTGCCGTACTGGGTGACATTCACTCCAATCTGCCGGCTCTTGAAGCTGTCATGAAGGAGATAAAAAATATTGCGCCTGATGCGGTTTTCTTTTCAGGAGATGCTGTCGGTTACGGTCCATGGCCAGGAGAAACACTTGATCTGTTGAAAGAAAGTGTTGTTGCCGGAGTTCTCGGTAATCACGATGCTGCCGTGGTTGGAAAGACCGATGTCTCGGATTATTATGATGCTGTAAGATATGTGATAAACTGGACAATTGATGCTCTTTCCAATGAACAGTATGGTTTTCTCGACAGATTGAAATATATCCACTCGGAAAGCAATTTCGGATCGTTTATTCTTTCACACGGCTCACCGAGAATGCCGGAAAGATATGATTATATTTTCAGCAGTAAAGGTGTTAACAGGCTTTATGAAGTTCAGCCTTTCCTTAAAAACATCAATTTTATAGGGCACAGTCACTATATGAATCTTTTTGTGATGACAGGCGATGATAAATCGGTCGAACTTAATATTTCATCCAAAGAGGTGTCTGTCGATTATCCCAAACCTGTGTTTTGTGTCTGCGGATCTGTAGGTCAGCCTAGAGATGGTGACAACAGAGCCGGTTTTGTAGTGTATGATACAGATAAAAAGATGGTTCAGTTTCACAGAGTGGAATATGATTTTGAGAAAACAATAAAGAAAATCAAAAGCTTAAAACTACCGGGTTCATTCGGAGAGAGATTGAGAAATGGCTACTGAAATAAAATACAGAATATTCAGGGAATTGCAGGATTACGGTGCGATGCTTGCATTTCAGGAAAAGACAAGAAATGAAATACTTGAAGGAAAGTATGACGGCGTGATCTATTTTCTTGAACACGATCCGGTATACACTTCAGGACTCAGGGGAACCGAAGATCAGTTCATCAAACCGCTAAATGGAGTGCCAGTTTATAAAATAAAGAGAGGCGGTGAACTTACCTGGCATGGTCCAGGTCAGCTTGTTATTTATCCGGTCATCAATATAAGAAAAGCAGGGTTTGCTTCAATAAGGGATTTCGTCACTTATTTCGGAAAAGCGATAGAACAGGTTCTAACCGGTCATTGCAAGATTAATAATGCTCTGTGGGTAGAGGAAAAAGCCGGAGTATGGGTTGATGACAGAAAAATAGCATTTTCCGGACTGCATTTTAAGAAATTTGTTCCGATACATGGTTATTCTCTTAATATCGATCCTGAATTAAGTTTTTTTTCGAGCATTATTCCATGCGGAATTCCGGATTGCAAAATAACTTCCATAAAAGCTGAGACAGGCAATAAATTCAACATGTATGAGATCTCAAATGAGATAGTGTCCGTTCTTAAAGGGAAACTCCCTGATTTAATAGAGTTTTGAGGTGAAAAGATGAAAAGATTACTTCTTTTTGTTACAATGGTTCTGATATCAGTCATGTTTTTTTCCTGCAGTTCAGATAAAAAGGAAAAGCCAATGTCTGCATCTGATTACAAAACTTCAGCGATGAAGTATATGCCGCTGAGTCTCGGGAATAAATGGAAATATCAGGTCAATTATTTCGGTTCCATAGGTCAGGTTGATATTCAGATAACTGCCACTGACGGTGACTGGTTTATTGACAACAAGGGCGGCAGGCTGAAATGCGACAAAAGAGGTGTCCGAGATCTGGACAGATACATTCTGATGTTTCCATTGCAAAGAGAGCCGTGGGTGTCAATAATTAACAATAAAACCAGAGAGTTGAGAAATACAGAAGGGGTTGATGAAAGTGTAACTGTTCCGGCCGGCAAGTTTGATGGAGCTATAAAGGTTCACACATTAGTCGATCTTCCTGATGGTAAAGTGCTTCATTCCTATCATTATTTTGTTGCAGATGTAGGCATCGTGAAGATACAGACAGTTATGGAAGATGTGAAAGAAGGCAGGACAATACCTCAGACATTGACAGAGCTGGTTGAGTATACAATAAACAGTAGTAAAAATTGACAAACTTATGCTTAAGTGTAGTATTGTATGCGTAATTGTTGCATAATTTAGTATATTTTATGG
>DAOQAY010000223.1:0-2948 GCA_035354435.1 bacterium | reverse complement strand
TTGCGAAAAGATAATTTTCTGATATATAATCGGACGGATTTTTCAAAGGAGCGGTGATGAGCATCAACAGTATCACAAAAATAGTTTCAAACAGGTTTTTAAATAGCGACTCGTTTCTGCTTGATGTTGAATTTAGTGAAAAGCCGAGATCAGGGCAGTTTGTCATGCTGAGCATGGTTGACGGCAGGAGCGATCCTTATCTTCCAAGACCGATATCGGTATTTGACTGGAATGACGGGGTTCTCAGCCTTCTCATCAAGGTTGTCGGCAGGGGAACGGAACTTCTGTCAAAAATGAAACCCGGCGAAAAGATCAGAGTTGTCGGACATCTCGGGAACAGTTTCCCCGATACTGAAGGCACAGTCTATTATGTCGGAGGAGGGATCGGCGTCGCTCCCCTTCTCTACACCGCAAAAAGATCAAAAGCCAAAAATAAAGTGTTCTTCCTCGGATTTAAAAATGAAGAAGCTGTGATAGCCCGCGAATTTTTTGAAAAATACGGCAAAGTGGTTCTCTGCACAGACGACGGAAGCTGCGGAATGAAAGGTTATCCTCACAACGCACTTGAAAAAATGCTCGAAAAAGGTGAACGCCCCGATCTGATATGCACCTGCGGACCTGAAATAATGATGAAAAGTGTCCACGAGACAGCATCAAAGCACAGCAGCATCCAGATATATCACTCACTTGAAGCAAGAATGGGCTGCGGAATAGGCGCATGCCTCGGATGCCGCGTCGAAACTAAAGGCGGAATATATCTTGTCTGCAAAGACGGACCCGTTTTCAATGGAAAAGATATTTTTTAATCCTGCAAAAAGTGCTAATTTTTGCATTTTTATCTTGTAAAAAGTGTAAATTTCACGCATTATTATCATGTAAAAAGTGTAAAAGGGGTTAAAAATGGAAAGGATCATATTAGAAAAACTGATAGAATGGAAAAACAGGAACGGAAGAAAACCGCTACTGCTCAGAGGTGCCAGACAGATCGGAAAAACATGGATATTGCGACATTTCGGTGAAAATTATTTTCCCGGAGTTCATTACCTTAACTTTGAAAAGGATAAAAACCTCAGTTCACTTTTTTCAAGCTCGCTTGATCCTGAAGCCGTCATAAATAATTACGAGCTGGTTTATAACACGACTGTAAACGAAAACGATCTTATAATTTTTGACGAAGTTCAGGAATCGCCTGATGCCCTGACCTCTTTAAAATATTTTGCTGAACTAAGACCTCACCAGCCGGTCTGCGCCGCAGGGTCAAACATCGGTATCATCTCTTCAACGGCAGGATTTCCCGTCGGGAAAGTGGAAGATATCGTAATGTATCCCATGAATTTCTATGAATTTCTACAGGCGGTCCAGCCTGAGCTTGCTAAGTTCATAAAAGAAAAAAAAGACATTTCACCGGTTATTGAAATACTTCACAAAAAACTCACTGAGCTCTTTTTTCATTTTTATGTCACCGGAGGACTTCCTGAGGCAGTATCAGAGTTTATCAATAACAGGGAGAACACAAGAACGGCCTTTGAAAAGACCCGTTCTGTTCATGACCGGCTGATTTTCAATTTCATTTCAGATTTTGCAAAACACGCAGGAGCTGTAAATGCAGCTCATATCCATTCTGTCTTTGATTTTGTTCCTCAGTATCTAAGCACCGCTGTTGACAATTCCATTCAGAGATTCAGGTTCAAAGACATTATTCCCGGAAAATCAAGATACGCAGATCTTGAAGGACCGATCGACTGGCTGATAAATTCAGGGCTTCTGTACCGGATCAATATCGTTGAGAAGCCGGAGATACCGCTTTTAAGTTTTAGAAAACATAACATTTTTAAACTGGCATTGTTTGACACAGGACTTCTTCATACAATGCTGAACATTCCGTTTTCTCAGATCATTCAGCAGGATTACGGTTCTTTTAAAGGTTATATCGCTGAAAATTTTGTTGCAGGCTCTTTCGCTGCAAACCGTCTTTCTCCACTTTTCTCATGGCAGCGCCGCCAGTCTGAAATTGAATATCTTATCCAGCTCGATAGTCAGATAATTCCTGTAGAAGTCAAATCAGGCTCAAGAACAAGAGCAAAAAGTCTGTCAGTTTATTCACAAATGTATTCACCGGAGATCAAAGTGATCGCAAGCTTAAAGAACCTTGAAATGAGTAAGGATAAAACACTTCACATTCCTCTTTATCTCATTGACAACCTGAGGAATTATCTTGAAAAGTTGTAAAAGATTAAAAAACCGTATTCTAAATTCACCTACAATTGAAAAAAATAAATTTTAAAGCTTGAATTATAATTTCAGGAACATAGAATAATGGCTGCTGTTATCAATTCAGCGTGCTTTTTTTAAAATTTTACTTGACTGATGTTTCCCAATGGGTTAACTATGAAGCGTAAATGTGTAATTATGAAAAAAGAATGGTTGGAAGGAATAAGGATAAATACTCCAGCCAAAGAAGTCTCTCTTTATTATGACTGTGCAAATGAAGCGGAGATTAAAGAGATTTTTGAAGATGAACGGTTTAAAAAGAAATTACAAGTCATACTTTTTTATATTTTAAACGGAAAATATGACGATGATCTTTATGATTTTGAAGTAGTTTCTGAAAAGGCGAAAGGAGTTACAGCGATGAAATTCAAAGGTGGAAAATATGACAACCTTAGAATAATTTGCAAAGAATATTACCAAAACGATAAAAAAATTGTTGCAGTTACAGCAGTGAAGAAAAAAACTCAGAAGGTTAATAAACAGCTGAAAGAATTGTATGAAAGAATTGGAGGTTATGAATATGAGTTCAAAGACTAAAAAATGTAATAACTTAGAAGAAGCAGTAAAAGGACTTTTCAATTTTGAATCAGATGAAGAAAAACTGGAATTTGAATCTGAGCAACTTCATCTTTCAATTATGTTAAAAATAAAAGAATTAATGGAAAAGAAAGGATGGA
>DAOQAY010000222.1:0-2992 GCA_035354435.1 bacterium | reverse complement strand
TGTATAAGAAATCGCTTTATGGATTGAAACAATATCTTGATGAATCTTCACAAAAAGATTTTGGAGATGATTATAAACAGATAATTGGCAAATATATTAAAGAGTTAGATTCAAGCTATGAAAATCGTTGAACTATTTGTGATTATTTCTCTTCTTCTTTCTTTTTCGCAAACACGGCAGCGCCTATTGCTCCCATATACTGGGCGTTTCTGTCAGTTCTGATATCGAGTGAAAATATCTTTTCGAGGTGATGTCGTACCGGATTGATCTTTGAGACTCCGCCTGACATGAAAATATCACTTTCCGGATGGAGTCTTTTTGACATTGAATATGTGTTGAGAGCCACCATTCTTGCAAGTGACGAAGCTATCACGAGCGGATCTGTATCTTTCGAAATGAGCGAAATCACTTCGCTTTCGGCAAATACTGTGCAAGTCGCGTTAATGTTTACTGTTTCGGATGAACTCACATCAAGAAGTGCAAATTCAGGAAGGGTATAGCCGATCCTGCCGCACATGACTTCAAGAAATCTTCCGGTTCCTGCGGCACAGCGGTCGTTCATTATGAAATCTTTTATTCTGCCGGAACTGTCGATTGTTATCACTTTGCTATCCTGCCCGCCGATATCGATTATCGTGGAAACTTCAGGATAAAAGAGGGTGACACCGAGATAATGGCATGTTATTTCTGTGGCTTTCAGACAATTTGCCGGAGCAGATTCACGACCGTACCCAGTTACAGCAGTCGAATGGATGTCTTTTTTTATGTTTTCAGGAATACAATACTCCAAAGAAGTAAGAACGGCAGAAGCCGAAGCCACTGTTTCTATCAGTGAAGAAAAAACGATCTCTTTATTTTCATTGATGACAGCGATCTTTGCAGTTCTTGAACCTATGTCAATTCCGGAAAAAAGCATCAGCGGTCGTTTAACTCCTTTTTTGCTTTCTGCCAAAGAGCTTCGAGTTCATCGAGAGGTTTTTTTCCATCAATAAAGGCAGGGTCGAGCTCTTCCATTCTGTCGAAGCGGTTCTTGAATCTTTCTGCACACAGTTTAAGTGCTTTTTCGCTGTCTACACCAAGTTTTCTCCCCAGGTTGACAACAGCAAAAAGCATATCTCCAAGCTCATGCTCTATCTCTTTGATGTCATTATGCTCGACGGCTTCAATAAGTTCTTGTTTTTCTTCATCTATTTTATCAATAACATCAGACCATTTCTCCCAGTCAAAACCGACCGATGCGGCTCTGGAAGCATACCGCTGAGATAAATTCACAGCAGGCATCGCTTTTGGAATTCCGTCAAGAAGATATTTTCTGTTCTCTTTTTTCTTTTTTATGAGATTCCAGTTGGTCAGCACTTCAGCACTGTCTGCCACTTTTGAATCACCGAACACATGCGGATGTCTCATAATGAGTTTTTCTGCAATAATATCGGCTACATCGTCAAACTCAAAAAGGTTCTGCTCACGAGCCATCTGTGAAATAAAAACAACCTGTAGAAGCAGATCCCCGAGCTCTTTCTGGAGTTCAAGTACTGATGCTGAATCGGAAGTATCAAGAGAATCGAGTGCTTCCACTGTTTCGAAAGCTTCCTCTATCACATAGGGACGGAGAGATGTCAGAGTCTGTTCACGGTCCCACGGGCATCCATTCGGAGAACGCAGAAGTGCCATTATTTCGATAAGTTTTGAAATTCCTTTATTGTCTGCCATCTCAGCACCTGCTGTCTGGCGAATTTGTCTTCTGGTGATAGTTTTCCGGTGAATATTCATATTTAAGATTGAAACATGCATAGCAGAAAGTTTCTGGTTTTGCCAGAATTGAGTTGAAATCTTCAACTTCGATATATCTGAGTGATTCAGCTTCAAGGAATTTGCAGATCTCCTCATTATTTTTAACTGCGGCAATGAGTTCTTTCCTTGTCGGAGTGTCTATGCCGTAATAACAGCTGCCTATGACTCTGGGCGAACCGATTCTTACATGCACTTCTTTTGCTCCGGCACCTCTGATCATTCTAACGATCTTACGCAGAGTTGTCCCTCTGACAATGGAATCATCAACGAGCACAACCTTTTTGCCTTTGAAAAACTCTGGAAGCGGATTAAATTTATGCCTGACACCTTCATCTCTCTGTTTCTGGTCAGGTTTTGTAAAAGTACGACCGACATAATGGTTTCTGAGAAGTCCCATGTCAAACTGAACTCCGCTTTTTGCCGCATAACCCAGCGCAACAAAATTAGAAGAGTCGGGAACTGCCATGACAACTGTGTCACTGCCGAAATTCATTGATTTGTCATATTCAGCAAGTTTTGCACCGATCTTTTTTCTTACATCATACACTTTTTCACCGAAAGTGATCGCATCAGGTCTCGAAAAATAGACCAGTTCAAAAACACAATGCTGTTTTTTGAGATTATTTACACTTATCACTTTAATCGGTTTGTTTTTTTCAAATTTGATTATTTCACCCGGTTCAAGTTCTCTTATCATTTTTGCACCGATTATGCCGAAAGCGCAGCTTTCTGACGCAAGAATTGCTCCATTCGAAGAGTGTTCGCCTGTCTCTGAAGGATTGAGATGCCCTAGAACATAAGGTCTGAAAGCGTGAGGATCTCTGAATGCAAACATCTGTTCACGGTAGATCAGTATCGACGAAAAAGCACCTTTAAGCTGTTTCTGTGCTTCAACAATAGCATTTTCAACGGTCATTTTTTTATTGGTTATATAAAATGCGACAAGTCTGCCGATAAGTTCGCCGTCGTTATCACTTTTAAATGAATATCCGTAATCCTTTTCAAGCCAGGATCTCAGTTCATGATAATTAATGATGTCGCCGTTACTGCATACGGCTATGTGAGGACCTTCCGCAAGTTCGATGGAGTGGGGCTGAGAATTTGTTTCGTCGCTTTTCCCCGCAGTAGGATAACGGACATGACCGATAGCAATATCACCGCAATATTTTTCTAAAACAGCAGGCGTCAACACATTTTTAAC
>DAOQAY010000221.1:0-3074 GCA_035354435.1 bacterium | reverse complement strand
ATCCCGACAGTATTATTCCTGATGAGGGTGCGGATTCCGGAGAAATTGATGCTGATGAGAATGCCGATGTTGATAATGCAGTCGAGTGCGATCCTGGATATCATATGGAAGCTGAAGGTGATGATGAAAACGGTGACGGCATTCGCGGATGTGTAAAAAATGTCACATGCATTACCGAACCATGTAACGGCGGAACTTGTACGGAGCTTGAATTCACCGTTACCTGCAAATGTATAACAGGTTATGCTGGAAGATGGTGTACAGATTGTGATACTGGTTATTTGAAAAGTACGGTTGACGACAAATGTAAAGCAGACTGTACGACTGGGAGTTATGGATGTACCGGTTCAAAAGAATGTGTTGTTGATCCTGTGAAGAATGAGGCAGGGTGTGTATGTGCTGAATTTTTCTCAGGAACAGAGTGTACAACCTGTGATGCTGCTCATTTCTGTAATAATCATGGAACCTGTGCTGCATCAGGTGCAAATGCAGTTTGTACTTGTTATGACTCATGGGCTGGAGATGCGAGCTGTTCAAAATGTGCTGCAGGATATATTTCCTATGAAGGAAACTGTGTCGAAGGATGTGCGTATTACTGCGAAGCAACAGCCGGATCTTTTATCGGTTCCTCCATGGTTACAGCAACTAGTTACGGTACATGTCAGATTGTTTCAGGTACGGCAACATGTGTGTGTGATGCCGGGTGGGAAAATCCGACATTATATGGAAATATCGGAGGATTTATAATTCCTGTGTGCAGTCAATGTGATACCGATAATCCACCTGTCGGCGGATGTCCTGAATAGTGGCAGACAGACTTTCAAATAAATACGATCGTATTTATGATCAACTGACTGAGTTATTCAAAAAGACAGATGACCCTGATGCAAGGATGGCAACGATATGTGCACTGCTTTATCATAAATTTGACAAGAACTTCTGGGTCGGTTTCTATTTTCTGAAAAACGGTGAGCTGACAGTCAAATGTTATCAGGGACCGCTTGCATGTCAGATTCTTGCAAAAGATAAAGGTGTCTGCTGGGCGGCAATAAATAATGGGAAAACCGTCATTGTTCCTGATGTTTTGCTTTTCCCGGGGCATATAGCATGCGACAGCAGAAGCAAGTCTGAAATAGTCGTTCCGGTCAGAGATAAAAACGGAGCAATAGCCGGTGTTCTTGACATAGATTCAGATAAATTAGGTTCATATTGTGAGGAAGAGACATCCTCACTTGAAAAAATTGTATCAATAATTTTTAAATAAAGGCTGGGAAAAATGTTTAATATAACAGTGAATTGAAAAAATTGATTAAATTACAAAATCTTAAGGAGGATGCATCATGCGTAACAATCTAGTTTTTTTAACGATGATGGTTCTTTTGTCTTTTATGGTGTCATGTGTGCCTGAAGATGAATCGGCAGGATGTGTAAACTCTTTTGACTGTCTTGACGGGTTTGTCTGTATCAATTTGGTATGTGTCGAAGATACAGGGAATACTGGTGATACTGGCGACACTGGCGACACTGGTGATACTGGAAACACTGGTGATACTGGTGATACTGGAAACACTGGTGATACTGGAAACACCGGTGATACTGGAAACACCGGTGATACTGGAAACACCGGAAACACCGGCAATACCGGCGATACTGGAAACACAGGAAACACAGGTGATAGCGGCGACCCGGATATGATTCCTGATGAAGATAATTTTGTAGAATTGTGTGGAAATACAACGGTCGATCCTGACGAAATATGTGACGGGAATACGATCGTCTGTAATCTGATAACTGATATGGGCTATGTAAATGAAGTTACAGCTCCTTGCAACTTAACCTGTGACGGATGGGATGCGACTTTGTGTGAATGTGCCACAGGTTTTGAAAAGGACGGTTCCGGAAAATGTGTTGATATCAATGAATGCACAGTTCCGAGTCATAACTGTGATGCGAATGCCACCTGCAATAATACGGATGGTTCATTTAACTGCACATGTAATAATTACTTCACCGGATCAGGAACAGAATGCACTTTTTGTGATCAGAACAGTCTTTGCGAATCAGGTTGCATAGTCTGTCCGGAATTGACTCCTCAGTGCAAAAATAAAGGCGATGGAACAACAGCTTGTGTTCAGTGTACCGCTGAAGATCATTGTTCGGCAGGAGAGAATCCTCATTGTCTGCTTTCCGACAATACCTGCGTTAAGTGCCGTGACAATAATGATTGTAACACCGGAATAGGTGAAATTTGCAACAGCTCAACACATTTATGCTTTATCAATGTCTGCGGTGACGGAATTCCAGGCGGCAGCATCCCTCCTTTTGTCGAAGGTTTCGAGAGCGGCAGCCTTCCAACCTATTCGAACGGAACTGAATGGACTGTAAAAAATACCCAGAAATATGAAGGAACATATTCACTTAAATCAAGTTCTGTGACTGACGGTTACACAAGTATTTCAATGATAAAATATACTGACGGGGAAATCTGCTTCTGGTATGCAGGTGAGTCAGAATCAGGATATGACTACTTTACTGTTTATGTTGACGGTTCCAATAAATTTGAAACCAGCGGAGACCATAAGACATGGACTGAAAAATGTATAACGGTTTCTGCCGGATTTCCTACGATAACATTTGAATATTCCAAAGACAGTTCAGGTGATACCGGTTGGGATGCTTACTATGTTGATAATATTAGATTTTATCATGCAATGGTTGAACAATGCGAAACAGGTTCTACCTCGAACTGCAATAGTTACGGATATGACTGTTCTACAACGATTCAGTGCGGAACAGATTGTACATGGAAAGCCGGAGAAGCTCAGTGTCACGATGAAGGTGACTGGGGCGGCTGTTAATGGAGAAAAAAATGCTTAAAAAGATCATTCTTTTTTTCTCTTGCGCTGTTATCTCATTTTCATGTGTCACAGAGGATCAGGATGAATGTATAACGGCTCTTGACTGTTCTGACGGGTTTTCCTGTGTCAACGGGATCTGTGTCGAACTGCAGGGTGATACGGGCGATACAGGCGATACGGGCGATACAGGCGATACGGGCGATACAGGTGATACAG
>DAOQAY010000220.1:0-3115 GCA_035354435.1 bacterium | reverse complement strand
CGGATGAAAATCCGGTATCAACACTGGGCGGCAGCGGATGCAGTTGTGCAGTTGCTCTTTAAACAAAAGATTTTTGACGATATCTTATAACACTTCTACAAGCTGTCATTAAATACTTTTGACATATCAGTTTTAAGGGTGTAACTTAACAAATGTTTTTTTCACTTTTTGGAGGATATGATGAAGAAGGTTGTTTTTCTGATGACGGCGATTGGTTTAACTTTTATTTTTATGTCATGTGCTTCCACTCCGGAATCACAGTCGGCACAGGCATCTAAGACTGCCGAAGTAAAAAAACAGACTGCTGCGGATGATTACGGCAAGGCGGGCAATACATTTCTAAAATACTGCCGTGGTGAAATTACAGCTATTGCTAACATCTCAGCCGATATTAAATCATCACCGAAGGAAAGAACCGGTGTTGAAGTGCTTCACCTTTATAATATACTTGAAATAAAACAGTCAGATCTGTGGAATAAATCCGGTATATATCAGATGAACCATCCGGAAGAAGGGATGAGAAAAGCGGCAATGATGTGTGAATCAGCTGTCACAGAACAGGCAACCGGGCTTTCACTTGATTATGAGCTTTTCAGTGCTCTTGCCGCAATTTCAGCAGATGATAAATCAATTGCCGATGAAGACCGCTATTTTCTTAACGATGTTCTTGGCGATTTTAAAAGAAACGGTGTGGATAAAGATGAAAAGACAAGAGATGAAATAAAGAGAATAAGTGCCGAACTTACTGATCTTGAACAGAAATATTACGGTAATATCGGTGGGGACAGAAGAGAGATCAAGATCACAGACATCAACAGATTGAAAGGACTTCCTGCGGATTTTATTGCAGGACACAAGCCTGACAAAGATGGCGTTATTACTCTCACCACCGATTATCCCGACTATTTTCCGGTAATGGAAAATGCAGAGGATGATACTCTCAGAATGGAGATGTATAAAAATCTTCATAATGTCGGTTATCCGCAGAATTCCGAGATCTTTTCTAAACTTCTGATTGATAGAAAAAAGAAAGCTGAGCTTCTGGGTTACAAGAACTGGGCTGAATATACTCAGGCTAAACTTATGATCGGAAATCCTGAAAACGCATATAATTTTATCAAGAAAGTTGCCGACATGTCAAAAGTGTATGCAAACAAAGACCTTGAAATGATTCTTGCAAAAAAGAAAGAGATGAAAGGCCCGGATGTTGAAGTTGAAGCCTGGGACAGATTCTTCTATCCGAGGATTATCCAGATGGAGAAATATAATTTCAATCCGGAAGATGCCAGAAAATATTTTGAAATTTCCAAAGTGATGAACGGTCTTTTTATGGTTGCTGAGAAGATTTTCGGTGTCACATTCGAAAAAGTGAAAAGAGATGATGTATGGGATGAAAGTGTTCAGTCTTATAATGTTCTTACAAACGGAAAAGTGACCGGAATGATTGATTTCGACCTTTATCCAAGAGAAAACAAGTACAAACATTTTGCTATGTTCACTAATGAGCTTGGTGTGAAGGGCGTAAGACTTCCAAGAGCCGCAATAGTAGGCAACTTTCCTCAGCCTGTAGATGGGAAAGCTTATGTTTCTCATGATGATGTTCAGACACTTTTTCACGAATTCGGTCATTTGATGCACTCCATTTTTGCAGGAGATCAGAAATATGTCCGTTTTTCGGGAACGAACTGTCAGAACGATTTTGTCGAAGTGCCGTCACAGTATATGGAAGAATATGTTTGGGAAGCTCCGATACTTCAGCTCTGGGCGACAAATGACGAAGGAACGCCGATACCTGCCGATCTGGTTGAAAACATGAAAAAGGCAAGTGAATTTGCAAAAGGTGTTCATGTCAACAGACAGATGTATCTTTCAATGCTTTCTCTGGGAATTTATCTTCAGGATCCGGTAAATTTTGATCATCATGCCTATGAAAAGAAGATCGAAAAGGAATATTCGCCGTGGAAATCATATGATGACACCCACCTTATCGAGAATTTCGGACATCTAATCGGTTATTCATCAAACTACTATACTTATATGTGGTCTCTTGTAATTGTTAAAGATATTGCCGGTTTTATTAAAAGTAACGGCGGTCTTATGAACCCTGCGATAATGGGAAAATACCGCAGTACAATATTAAATGTCGGCGGAGCTAAAACTGGAAATCAGATGGTCGAAGATTTTCTCGGAAGAGATTTCACAATTGAAGAATTCGACAAGTGGATGAAACAATAAGTATTTGAATCTATTCTGAAAAAACGATAATACCTTTTAATACGCCATCATTCTTACTATCAAGGAAATAGAACTTTCCAAACTGCGGATTTATCAGATTGTAAAGATGTGACGGACTTTTCACCATCATTTCCCATGCCCGCTGTTCGCTTTCTGCGATAAACAGATTCTCGCCGAAAACTTTTTTTGCAACACCCGAATGTCTGATGCTTCCGGTCTTTGCCGAATAGTGGATAAGCCCTTCAGAAACGACTTTTCTCAAAGATTGTTCTGCCGCTGACTTCAGATCTTCATCAACTGCAAGAGGTTTGAGCGAATATGAAAGTCTCAGTTTATTGAGTGAAACTGTGAAAGAAGAATCAAATTTGTGTACCGGAGATTCCTTGAACGCCTTTCCCCAGATTATGACAGGACCGGTTGGAGCAGTTCCAACCAGCTGAATTCTATAAATATTTGGAACACCCGAATCTATCACGATGTTTTTCTTATTCATCTGGATCTTCTGGATGCCTGCTTTGTGCTCGATATAGAGAAAGTAAGAGATATAAGTCTGTTCCGGAGTGATATTTATAGTTATTTTTCCGTTTTCAGCGATGCACTCAACAGAGACGGAATCTTTTCTTTTTATGAGATAGTTCTTTCCACCAGAACTGATGCAAGTGTCTGTATCTGAACATTTTTCCACTACTGAGATTTCTACATTGCGATATGGGAAATCATGTTTTGCCGCCTCATTTAAAACAGCATCGGAATCGATCAGCGCAAATATGATATGGACTGCGAGCATTGAGGAAAGCATCTTTTCTCCAAATAAGTTAACTGACTGGAAATTATAGGAAACACAACCCCATTGGCAAGTAATTATGGAAAATTCTTGACT
>DAOQAY010000219.1:0-3136 GCA_035354435.1 bacterium | reverse complement strand
TGAAAAGGGAAATGAAAGAATATCTGAAAAACAATATTCCGAGATCCGAGAAAAAAAAGGAAGTTATCCAGTCGGAAGGTTTTCAGCTTCTGTTGAACAATGCCGCATCGAAAGCCGCAAGTTCAAACAGAAAAATCGTCGAGCTTGGTGACATACTTGTCGCAATTTATGATCTTGAAGAGTCTTATGCGTCATATCTCCTTAAAAATGAAGGACTTGAACGGTATGACCTGCTTTCTATAGTTTCACACGGGGAATCTGAAGAAGAGGAAGTTTCGGAAGATGAAGAACATGAAGGTGAACCTAAAAAAGAGGTCGATCCTGAAAAATTCCTGAAAAAATATACTGTTAATCTTACTGAAAAAGCGACTAACGGCGAGCTTGACCCTGTTATAGGAAGAAAAGAGATCCTGCAACGGACAATTCAAGTGCTTTTGAGAAGAAAAAAGAACAATCCTATTCATGTCGGCGAGCCTGGTGTCGGAAAAACTGCGATAACTGAAGGGCTTGCACAGCTTATTGTCAACGGTGAAGTGCCGAAAGAACTGCTCAGTCATACAATTCTGCGGATAGATCTGAGCAACATTCTTGCAGGAACAAAATACCGCGGTGATTTTGAAGAAAGAATGAAAAAGATCATAACTGCTCTTGGAAAAATTGATAATCTGATCCTTTTTATTGATGAAATTCATACACTTGTCGGTGCCGGAAGTGCCGGAAGTTCGAGCATTGACGCATCAAATATGCTCAAACCGCTGCTGACAGAAGGTGAGATCAAATGTATCGGAGCCACAACATACAGCGAATATCGCAAACATTTTGAAAAAGATTCCGCTTTATCGAGAAGATTCCAGAAAATAGATATTCCTGAACCATCAATTTCTGAAACTGTTGAGATATTAAAAGGTCTTGTTAAAAAATATGAACAATTTCACAAAGTTAAATATTCTGAAGATGCGCTTAGAACCGCGGCAGAACTTTCGTCGAGATATATTTCTGACAGATTTCTTCCAGACAAAGCAATTGATCTGATCGACGAAGCAGGTTCTTTCAACACGATGAGCCTCAAACCGCTTAAAACCATAAAAGCTGAACAAATTGAAAGGGTTGTAGCATTCACAACGGGCAGAAAAGAAAACACCGTCAGTGTTGACAGGCTGAAAATGCTTGCACACCTTGAAAACGAAATATCTTCAGAAATATTCGGTCAGGAGAGTGCTGTTGAAACGGTTGTCAAAGCTGTTAAAAAGAGCATGGCGGGATTTCGACCAGTTGAAAAACCTGTTGCAACATTTCTTTTTGCGGGTCCGACCGGTGTAGGAAAAACAGAGCTGGCACGGGTACTTGCAAAGAAACTCGGACTTCAGCTGCACCGTTTTGACATGAGCGAATATCAGGAAAAACACACCGTTGCAAAGCTTTTCGGAGCACCTCCGGGGTATGTCGGCTATGAAGAAGGCGGACTTCTCACCGAGGCGATCCGCAAACAGTCAAGCGCAGTACTGCTTCTTGATGAGATAGAAAAAGCACATTCCGACATTTACAATTCTCTGCTTCAGATAATGGATTATGCAACGCTGACTGATAACACAGGAAGAAAAGCCGATTTCAAAAACACAATAATTATAATGACTTCCAATGCCGGAGCAAAAACTCTGGGGAAAGCGAAAGCCGGTTTCGGAGACAGAAAATTCGAATCTTCCGCCTTAAAAGACGCAGTTACAAAAACCTTTTCCCCTGAATTCAGGAACAGACTTGACTCCATAGTTTATTTTTCTCCGCTTAATCAGCAGAATGTTCTTGATATTGTGCGCAAGAATATTACGGCACTTGTCGAAAGACTTTCGGAAAGACAAATATCGATCGAAATTTCGGACAACGCGCTTCAACACCTTGCAAGTATAAGTTTTTCTAAAGAATTCGGCGCAAGAGAAACAGCCAGAGTCGTTGAAGACAGAATGGAAAAACTGCTGCTTGAAGAAGTTCTTTTCGGAAAGTTGAAAAAAGGTGGGACTGCATTTGTCGATTTTTTAAATGACGGACTTGTTCTTAAAAAAGTCAAACCATGATCTATGCCATCTCTCAAAATTCAATCGTTTTTCCTCCCGTCGAAAATTCAGAACCGGACGGACTGCTTGCGGTAGGCGGAGATCTCAACCCGGAAAGACTTCTGAACGCTTACAGATCAGGCATTTTTCCGTGGTACAGCGAAAACAGTCAGTTCAACTATCTGGGCAGCAAAATTCTCTGGTGGTCTCCAGATCCGAGATTTGTAATATTTCCCGAAAAAGTGCACATTTCAAAAAGTCTTCAAAAAACGCTGAACAAAGGTTCATTTGAAATTACAATAAACAAAGCTTTTCCCAGTGTGATCAGCCATTGCAGACATGAAGTTCGGATCAGACAGGAAGGAACATGGATCACCGATGAAATGGAATATGCCTACAATGAACTTAACCGGCTTGGTTATGCGATAAGTGTTGAAGCGTGGGTTGCAGGAACTGACAGTCTTGCCGGCGGACTTTACGGAGTCATGATCGGGAAAGCATTTTTCGGCGAAAGCATGTTCTCGACACATGAAAATGCCTCAAAAGCGGCATTTGTCACATTTATGAAAATTCTCCAGAAAGCAGGATGCCCGCTGGTCGACTGCCAGGTTGAAACAACTCACCTGAAATCTCTTGGAGCCGAATTCATCGAAAGAAAGGAATTCCTCAAAATAATCGCAAAATCCACAAAAGCCAACACTATCGATTTCAGCAAGATATAGATTTTTTACCAGCCGCCCCATACTCTGACATCGGAAAGAAATTTTTCGGGCTGGACTGCACTCACTGTGTGACCGCTTTCATCGTAAGGAACAAATGCTATCTCACGGGTCGTACCGGACGAAACGCCGTCAAAAGAGCTTTCTTTGAATAAAACCGAGAGCTTGTCTTCTTCAACTGAAACGCTCTCGACACTGCTCTGACGACTCATTGCGACCGGAACAGCGGGTGAATAGCAGATAATATCGTAGCCGGCTTTAGTGATAAAAGTTTTCATGTAAAGAAGCGTTTCAAGGAAAAGGACTTGGAGCCGAATCAGTAAAAGAAGCTGAAAAGGAAACCTCAGGCGAGATAAGGGTTCACATCGA
>DAOQAY010000218.1:0-3155 GCA_035354435.1 bacterium | reverse complement strand
TCTCAACCTTGAATTTTTTTCAAGCTCGGAAAGATCGTGAGATATTTTATCCCTGAATTGCGTCATTGAGCACTTTTTCCGTTCTGTTAAAAATCTGATCGACATCATCAACTGTCACAATAAGCGGCAGGAAAAAATAAATGGTGTCGCCAAGAGGTCGAAGCACCACTCCGTTATTCAGTGACATGTCATATATTTTCTTTCCTATTCTGTCCTCGGGAGCAAAAGGAATCTTGTTTTTACGGCTTTTCACGATGTCAATTGCACCGATAAAACCTGTAAATCTGATATCGTTTATAAAATTATACTTTCCAAGCTTAGTCAGTCTGTCGTGGAAATGTTCCATTGCTATGTGATTTGACTTGGGCAGATGGTCTCTTTTCAAAATTTTGAGATTCTCAATGCCGGCAGCGCAGGCCAGCGGATTGGCGGTATAGGAATGACCGTGAAAAAAAGTCTTATGTGAAAAGTAATCGTCATAAAAAGCATTGTAGACCTCTTCTGTCGTGACAGTCATTGCAAGCGGCATGTAACCTGCTGTAATTCCTTTAGAAAGGCAGATTATATCTGGTCTTGTCCCGCTCTGCTCGTATGCGAACATCGTCCCGCACCTTCCGAAACCTGTTGCAACTTCATCATATATCACAAGGATATTGTGTTTTTTTGCACATTTTTCAAGCAGTTGCAGATACTCGGACCTGTAATTCAACATTCCTCCGGCTCCCTGCATCAGAGGCTCAACTATAACTGCCGCAGTTTCATCCGCATGATCCGCAATAGCTTTTTCCATATATTCAAAACATTCCATATTGCAGTCACATTTAGTCGTGTCGAGGGTGAATTCAGATTTCCTTTTCGGGCATACTGAACAGTCAGGGCTTTTCACCTTTATAGAATTAAACATCAGCGGCTTGTAAAGTCTGTGATATTCCTCTACTCCGCCGACACTCACTGCACCTATCGTATCGCCGTGATAAGCATTCTCAAGCATGATAAAACGGGTCTTATTCGTAATTTTGCGATTCTGCCAGTACTGAAATGCCATTTTTATTGCAACTTCGACCGCTGTTGAACCGTTATCTGAAAAAAAATATTTTGAAAGCGACTTATCGAGAAATCCCGACAGACGATCAATGAATTCAGCAGCGAAAGGGTGTGTGAAACCTGAAAAATTAACATGCTCAAGAGTGTCAAGCTGCTTCTTTATCCCTTCAGAGATCTGGCTGTTGCAGTGACCCAGAGTGTTCACCCACCACGAAGAAATTGTGTCATAATATTCGTTGCCGTCAGCATCAAAAAGCTTAACACCCTCACCACGGACAATAACTTTAGGGTCCATATTCTCAAAATCCTTCATCTGCGTGAACGGATGCCAGATGTTCCTTCTATCAACTTCGAGAGTCTTTTTCTTATCGTACATATCAGCCTCAAATTAAAAAACATAACAACCAGAAGAAATATTCTCTTTATAAGAAGTTTGTCAAGGTTATGGGAAACCCCCGCCAAACCTCCCCCTTTAAAAAATGGGAGGCTTTAAGCATTATATTGCGTAAACTGATTGACAAACAAGAGCATTTGAGTTAACATTGCGCTGTTTACGAATTTTATTGCGTAAAAGATATGAACAAAATACAAATTGGACAAATAATTAAAGAACGGCGGAAACTGCTTAATATTGCTCAGCAGGATATTTGCGAAATGGCGGGCGTTTCACAGCACACTCTCAGCGCCATAGAAAACGGAAATGGAAATCCTGCTGTAGATACGCTATTGAAAATATTAAATATTCTTGGAATTGACATTGAACTTAAGGTGAGAAAACTTCCATGAAAAAAGCCGCAGGTGTTTATTTTAACAGTCGTTTTGCAGGAATTCTTGCTCAGGAACAAAACGGAACTTACACATTTACTTATGATCCTGAATATTTGAAAGATGTTCACTCTGAACCTGTGAGTTTAACCTTGCCAAAACAGGCTGAACCTTATTCTTCAAATGTACTTTTTCCTTTTTTTGCAGGACTTCTTTCTGAAGGTGAACAGAAAGAATTACAACTTCATTTTCTCGGTGTTGCGGAAAACGACTATTTAGCACGACTTATCTATTCAGCCGGTGAAACCATTGGAAGTGTCACAATAAAGGAGTTGAAATGATCTGTCAGGGCTGTTTAAACGAAAAAAACATAAACAATGGAAATTACTGTGCCGCATGCAAAAAAGCACTTTTTGACGGCAGAACCGTTTCTTCATTTCTCGGCTTTGATAAACAGCAGTACATAAATTTCCGTGCTGCTTCTGAAGGACGGTTTTCTATCTCAGGTGTTCAGCCTAAAATTATTCTTAAGCAGAATGGAACAGATCTTGAACCTGTCACAAACAGCGGAACACATCTGCTGAAACCGGCACCGCTTTCATACAATATTCCGAGATTTCCTGATGAAGTTCCCGCAAATGAACATCTTACAATGCAGATCGCCGGTCAGATCTTCCGCATTCCGGTTGCAAAGAACTGCTTCATCCGTTTAAAAAGCGGCGAACCGGCCTACCTGACGAAACGGTTTGACAGGATGTCAGACGGAACAAAAATTCCGCAGGAAGATTTCTGCCAGCTTATGAAAATCTCAGAAGAAACGAACGGTAAAAACTATAAATACAATTTCAGTTACGAAACTGCATCAAAAATAATCACCCGTTTCTGCTCATCAGGAATTGTCGAAATGGACAAATTCTTTCAGTTGATACTTTTCAACTATGTCATTTCCAACGGTGATGCTCATCTCAAAAACTTCTCACTTCAGCAATCAACAGACGGAGACTATCTGCTCACTCCGGCTTATGATCTTCTTTGCACGACACTTCATTTTCCCGATGAATCAAGAACTGCACTTGACCTTTTTGATGATTTTGAAACAAAACAATATTCAGATAACGGTTTTTACACAGGAGCATG
The DNA here is from genome assembly GCA_035354435.1 of bacterium. Classification (GTDB taxonomy): domain Bacteria; phylum UBP6; class UBA1177; order UBA1177; family UBA1177; genus JAKLDO01. The sequence goes on along the minus strand of DAOQAY010000218.1, from coordinate 209 downwards.
TTTCCTGAAATTTGCTGAAAAACTAAGTATCCGCAAGTCATTTGCCAAAAGAACGATCTCATCATTTTTTGAAAAAGAACGCCTCGTTGCCGATATCGTGAACCGCTCAATGCTCAGCCTGGAAGCAAAAAAAGATTATATTTCAATGTACAAGGAAAGATTGAAGGCGTTGGGGATCAGTTGATCGTGAAAGTTTTCTGTCAAGACAA
>DAOQAY010000217.1:0-3172 GCA_035354435.1 bacterium | reverse complement strand
GAAGACCCGGTCGAGTACCAGTTAAAAGGTGTCAATCAGATCCACATCAATTCAAAGATCGGACTTACTTTTGCCCATGGTCTCAGATCAATACTCAGGCAGGACCCTGATATAATAATGGTCGGAGAGATCAGAGACAAGGAAACTGCCGATATTGCAATCAACGCATCACTCACCGGTCACCTTGTTTTCTCTACGCTTCACACAAACGATGCTCCTACTGCTTTTACAAGACTTATTGATATGGGAATTGAGCCTTTCCTTATTTCTTCAACAGTTCTCGGTGTGCTTGCCCAGAGACTTGTAAGAAAGCTCTGTCCTAAATGTAAAGAGGCTTATTATCCCGGAGCGGCAATACTTAAAGAGCTGGGACTTGATCCCGCTGAATACGCAAACCATCCTTTCTACAAGGCTGTAGGCTGCGATGACTGCTCTCAGACAGGATATATGGGAAGAACCGGAATATTTGAGCTTATTACAATGGACGATGATCTGAGAAGGGCTGTTGTAACAAGGCTCGATGCCGGTGATGTGAGAAAGATCGCTGCAACTAACGGAATGCTTAATCTCAGAGAAGACGGTGCAATGAAAGCTATAAAAGGTATCACTTCTCCGGATGAAGTGCTTTTGAGAACTCAGGAGGATAACTGATGCCCCTTTTCAGCTATAAGATAATAGATGCTACGGGAAAGGAGAAAAAAGGGACCATTGAATGTGCGAACAGAAATGCTGTAAAATCAAGGTTTCTCACCGAAGGTTATTATATTACGGAGATAAAGGAGCTTTCTAACAAGGATACTCTGAGTTTTGATTTTATTAAAAGTATTTTTTCAATAAAAAGAAGAAAAGTGCCGCTTGATGAAGTTGCTTCGATGACAAGGCTTCTTGCAACTCTTCAGAAGGCGAAGATTCCGCTTGTAGAGGCCATAGATGCAGTTGCACAGCAGCAGGAGAACAAGGTCATGCAGGATGCCCTCATCATGATAAAGGGCAGAATGAACGAAGGTTACAGTTTCAGCCGCAGTGCGAGGGATTTTCCGGATATATTCGACGATCTTTTCTGCAACATGATCGCGGCAGGTGAAGAAAGCGGTGCGACCGATAGAGTTCTGCTCCGACTTGCAGGATTTATGGAATCCCAGGTCGATCTGAAGAACAAGGTCAAAAGCGCAATGACATATCCGGTCATTCTTATGTTTGTTGCAGTTCTTGTTGTCGGAGTTCTTTTCACGGTCGTTATTCCGAAACTTTCAAAAATGTTTGAAGATATCAATATGGCGCTTCCTTTCCAGACAAAAGTTCTTATCTGGCTTTCCGGTTTTATCGGAAGCTGGTGGTGGCTAATAGTACTGGTGCTGGTCGTCGCATTTATTGCTTTTAAAAAATATACAGCCACTCCGAAAGGTGAGATGTGGTGGGCCCGGTTCCTTATCAGCATGCCGGTTTTCGGAAAGGTCAACAGAATGGTTGCAGTAAGCAGATTTGCAAAGACACTTTCAACACTTCTTCACGCCGGAGTGCCGATACTGAACGCAATGGATATCGTTAAAACTGTAATCGACAACAAAGTTCTTGAAAAAGCCGTGGCTGCGGCAAGAGAGAACATCAAAGAAGGTGAATCTATAGCTGTTCCGTTGAAAAGAAGCGGAGAGTTCCCGCCTATTGTTATTCAGATGATATCAATAGGTGAGCAGAGCGGTGATCTTGAGGAAATGCTTGAAACTCTTGCAGACAGCTATGAAAAAGAGGTGAGCTATACAATGGACAGGCTTACTTCGATGCTCGAACCGATAATGATAGTCGCTCTTGCAGTTGTCATCGGATTCATAGTATTCGCAGTCGTAATGCCGATACTTAAGATAAATGATGCAGTCGGATAAATAATAAGGAGGCAGAAATGTTCAGAAATTTTTTCAAGGCTTTGATCAGTGAAAATTCGAAAAGTGCGGTTAAAGGCTTTTCACTTCTTGAGATTATGGTTGTCATTACTATCATGGCGATGATCATGGGTGCTGTCGGAGTCGGAGTAATGTCCTATCTCGACAAATCAAAGATAAAGCAGGCAAAAATAGATATCGGGACTATTTCCAATGCGCTTGACCTGTATAAAACAGAGTTCACCCGTTATCCCGACAGTGAAGACGGGCTTGCGAAACTTGTCGAAGAGAAAATACTGAAAGAAAAGAAAGTGCCTAAAGATCCGTGGGGCAACGAATATATCTATATCTATCCCGGCAATAACAACACAGACGGTTTTGATATTTATTCATTCGGACCGGATGGAAAGGAAGGCGGAAGTGACGATATAACGAACTGGGAAGAGGAATAGGTTTCCAATATGAAAAAAGCGGCCGGTTTCTCCATGATCGAAATGCTTGCAGTGCTTGCAATTATTGTAATTGTATCCGGTACTGCAATGGCAGGGGTATCAAGGTTCGGCCGTTACAGAGCTTCAAACGATCTGGGTACATTCAACTCTTTCCTGAAGTCCAATTTTCTAAGCGCTGTAAGAAATAATCAGTATTTGAGAATAGCTGTCGATATGGAAAAAGGCAGTTACTGGTCGGAAAAGAGCGATACGCCGTTCTTTCTTTCAACCGGTGAGGAGTTTCAGGCGAGAAAAGAGGAAAACGACAAACTTCTTGAAAGGATGGAGAACGGAACGCCTACCGATCCATTTAATGGCAAAGGATCTGCTCTTGGAATGGAAAGTATAATGCAGAAAGCGAAACTGCTTTCAAGTGACGAGTTAGATAATTCAGATTACTACAATTATGAGAATTTTATTCCCGACAGAAAATCGCTTAAAGCCATACTCAGCCCTGATTTTGAAAAAGTGTCTGAAGAAAGAAAATTTGCCGATAATATCGTTGTCACCGAGTTCTTTGCATATCATACGCCTGAAATAATCACTCCCGACCTGATAATTGAAAAAGAGATGGACAAGATCATCTACATTTATATTTTTCCGCAGGGAAGGATTGAACCGTTTTTTCTTTCTCTGGGTGAAAGGTCGGCGGATGAAGGCTATACAAGTTTTTCATTTATAACTTCCGATATGTTCCTGAATACAAAGATAAAACCGGGCAGTTTCGATGAAGAGGTCACAGATATGAAAGATCTTCTTCAAGACCGTGACGGGGAAGGAAAATAATGACAGGCAGGAAAGGTT
>DAOQAY010000216.1:0-3233 GCA_035354435.1 bacterium | reverse complement strand
GGACATGATCTTCGGGTCTATGGCTCTAATGTCGATCGGGCACATTGTCAGATTTCTGAAACCGAGAAATTTTCCCCACGCTGTCTCTTCTATCTGCTCTACCAGAACAAGATTTTCAATTCTGATGCCGTATTGACCTGATTCGTAATATCCAGGCTCATTTGACATTATCATTCCCGGAACAAGTTTCGTTTCAAGCCATCTTGGTGAAATACCCATAGGTCCTTCATGAACACTGAGGTATGCACCTACTCCGTGTCCTGTTCCGTGATTATAGTTCTGTCCATTGTTCCAGAGAGCCGTCCTTGCAAGTGCATCAAGGTGGGTTCCTGATGTAAATCCCTGTGGAAATCTTGCCGTAGCTATTGCAATGTGACCTTTAAGTACCAGTGTAAAGTCCTTTATCATCTTCTTTGTAAGTTTACCGGCAACCACTGTTCTTGTGATGTCAGTTGTCCCTGTCATATACTGGGCACCGCTGTCTATGAGATAAAAACCCGCTGGTTTCACTTCGATCGAACTTTCCGGAGTTGCACTGTAATGAATGATCGCACCATGCTCGCCGTATCCGGAAATGGTCTCAAAACTAAGCCCTGCAAAATTCTCTCCTTCTTTTCTGATGCTTTCAAGCACATCCGAAGAGGAAATTTCGGTAATTTTATCTTTTCCGATCGTTGTATCAAACCAGTGAAGGAATTTCACCATTGCAACACCGTCAATAATGTGCGCTTTTTTCATTCCTTCGATTTCGGTAGCGTTTTTAACAGCTTTCATTATCTGGGACATATTCATCCCTCTGACGACTTCAACTTTTTTAGTGTCAACGGCATCAAGAAGGCTTTGAGAACACCTTGCAGGATCAATGAATATTTTACCTTTTCCTATCTTTGAGAGTATTTTGAAGATATCTTCATACTTTCTTACTTTCACGCCGTCCTTTTCAAGTGCTGCTATATCTTTTGCATTGAATTTGCCGGGCTGGACAAAAAGTTCAGCACTCTTTTTTCCGATTATACCGAAACCCATCACAACAGGATTGCAGTCGACATCGCTTCCACGGATATTGAAAAGCCATGCGATATCATCAAGAGATGCAAAAATATGGTAATCGATCTCAGATTCAGCCATTTTTTCTCTGATCGCTTTGAATTTGTCAGGTCTGCTCATTCCTGCATATTTCAGCGGATGAAGAACCGCTTTATCTGACGGGAATGCAGGTCTATCCTTCCATATCATGTCAACGAGGTCTTTCCCCGGTTTTACGATAAGCCCTTTTTTGCCGAAAGCTGTCTTGAGATCATCAACATCATTTATTGACATTACAGTTGAATCAAAACCGATTTTACCGCCTTTCTTGAGTTCATCAATTATCCATGTTTTGTAGTCAGGAGTTTCGGGAAGTCCTGCCTTGAAAAGCTTAATCGTGCTTCCTTTCAACTGCTCTTCTGCCTGAAGGAAATATCTGCCGTCAGTCCAAAGACCTGCTTTTGTCTGCGTTACGACAACAGTTCCTGCTGAACCGTTAAAACCGCTTATCCATGCTCTCACTTTCCACCTAGGAGCTACATATTCGCTCTGATGCGGATCTGCACTCGGAATAATGTAAGCGTCAATACCGCTCTGTTTCATCAGCTTTCTTAACTGTTCTAATCTTTCTTTAACGGTCATAATCCCCTCCAAAAACACATTAATGAATAAAAATTCTGTAGTATGATAAATAAGACTGTTTAAATATCAAGATAAAGTGAAATATTAAAAGTATTCCGCAAATCCGCCGCGGATGATCTCAAGGTTGAAAATGTCGTGAAGTTCTTTTTCTGAAAGTCCGGTTTGCAGAGATTCCGGCAGAGTGTTCTTTTCCACCATGTTTTCGAGCATTATTTCAGGGTCGATATCCGTTTTAAAAATTGCTGTTTTCTTTCGTTCAATTTTATTAAAATCAGCTCCTGAAGTGACAGGGTTGAAATATGTTATTGTAAACGATGCGCCATTTTGTGAAACATTTCTAATATAGCCGTTTTGTGTAATAAATTCGGAATCTTGAATTGATAGTTTGGCATATCTTTTTCTTGCTGCACTTGACTGAAAACCGCTTTTAAAAAGAAACGAACAGTAGTTCACAGGAACACCGTTATTTTTCAAAGAATGGAGCATAACTTTCAGAGCATTTATCTCACTTTCAAAAATGGTCACTTTTGTTCCATGGACAAATTTGTAATCACGGTCGATCAATTTGTTTACATTATACGGAGTTACCCTCAACTGATGAAGGTTGAGATGCTTAATTCCGGCATTTTTCATCGGCACAGCAAGATCTCTCACCATTTCAAAATGGTCAGGCACCATCGGGATCTCGACAGTCACAGTATCGATGTATTTTGCCGCCATTTCAGCTTTTTCAAGAGAATATCCGAACGCTCCGATATCAAACCTTATTTCGTTCAACCCTTAATTTTTAAGCATTTTCAACTGCTCTTCCTTTATCAGAACACCGTTCGTATAAAGCCACACATATATTTCGTTACTGCATTGTTTTCTTATTTCTTTCAAGTAGTTGAGAATTCTGTCAAAAGTAAGAAAAGGTTCTCCGCCGCTGAAGCTTACACCTTTGAAACCGAAAAAATTCACATACTGTGCATACTTTCGGGGAGTATCGAATTCAAGTGTATTGGTTGTCGGTTTTATCATCGCATCATCCTGACGGCTCGGACAGTAAAAACACGATGCGTTGCACATGCCGTTGATGAACAGACATGACCAGCTCCCTTCTCCGCAAAGCCTGCAACCCCTTGAAAGAAATCGGGAATCAGCCTTAGAACCAAGAAAATCGAACTGCGCCCCTAAAGTCCTTATCTCTTCGACAAGTGTGTCTCTTTCTTTTTCAGCCGCCTGTGCCTCCTCTTCCGATATCCAGTTGAAATATGCACTGTTGCGACCGTATTCATTTTCATTGCTTATTATCAGCCTTTCTCGTTCATAACTGCTTAATTTCATTTAACTCTCCCCAAAAACCTCCCCGGAGGGAGGCTTATATATTAACACCCGGTGAAGGGTGCAAGGCTCCCGGCGAAATATGGCCGGGAACAACTTGAATCTACACAATGTTCAGTATTTATCAAGAATTAAAAATGATCGGTTATAAAACCGGGGTTCATCCGTTTTCTGTTTGATTTTCGACAATACTTACAAGAACTTTTTCGGCAATTTCAGGATAAAGTAATGTAAGACATTCA
>DAOQAY010000215.1:0-3267 GCA_035354435.1 bacterium | reverse complement strand
TTATTTCAAGTCAGGCAATGTCAATAAGAGAATTGATAGAAGGAAAAGGGAAATATAATCCTTACAAAATGAGATGGTGACACAGCCATCCCATAGAAACCCGGAACCGAAGTTTTCTGTGTAAAAAACCCAGTAAAATTGATATTGTCTGAAAATTTTCAGACAAACCCATTCCGCGAATTTCAGGGTTGTGGTATTAAAAACCGGGAATGGATGTCTGAATAAGCTTTGCGAGTTTGCGTGGAGACCCTCTCGGGTTGGCACATTCATTCATGACGGAATAAATATCAAGCGAGGCAAAGAGGATTCCCTTCAAAAGAGTGAAAAGACGGCTGAAGCAGCCTTTCCATTTTCCCAGAAAAGAGATGAATCTGATCAGTATGTAGCAGAGCAGCGCGGACCATATCTGCCATTGAACTGCATTTTCAGAATAGCCGAGAAATCCTGAGAGCTTGAGTGTCTGCTTGATCTGTTTGAAGAAAACCTCAATTCCCCAGCGGCTTTTGTAAAGATCACAGACACTTGAAGCCGCCCATTTCAAGTTATTTGTGATGAATTCCATCTCCCGTTCCTTCCCGTCCACCTCAACGACAGCTTTTATCATTCTGACCTTTCCAGGATAGCGGTCTTTTGAACTTACATTTGTGAATCTGACGGCTTTATCGCTGATTATCTGTCCTTTCACCGCCTGCTGTCCCACAGCTTCATACTGCATGTTCGTTTTTGATCTAGTTACCCAGAACACCTTGCGGTCATTCAGCATTTTAAGATGTCTGAAATCGACATAAGCTCTGTCGAATACAACAATTTCTCCGTTTTTAAGATTAGCACAAAGCTCTTTTGCAATGTACGAATCGTGGGTTGCGGCAGCGTTAATTATCACAAGCTGCGGCATGAATGTTCCAAGATTTAATCCCAGATGCATCTTTGCCGCCGCTTTCCTGCGACGATATTGCGCCCAGTCCATGCTGTTTGCAACCAGATTTATTACCGTCGAATCCACAGCTAATATTGTTCTGTTGAACCGCCTCGGGAGCATGCTGTAACGATGATCCAGCCCGAACCTCGGGAAACCGCTCTGTATATGGGACAGCATCTTCCAGAACAGTTCTTTCATCATCTCAGAGTTGCGGTGAAGATTCGCATGAGACAGACCGTTCCGGCTCGGCGGCGTAGCTCTCCTGATCGAATTCAGCACTCCGCTGTGATTGTGACAGCTGTCTGCAATATCATTCAGCGAAAGCGAATGCGAAAGCTGTGAAAACAGCATCGCAACTACATGCGACCACGGCGAAAAACTTCTGGCTTTATCCTCAACTCCGAACTCTCTCGAAAGCTTCGGAACTAAATGTGCAGGAATTAAATTGCAGATTTGCTGTAATGTCGTATATTTGCTTCTGGCGGTTTTCATGATGCGCTCCATAAGTTTAGTCGCTTAGGAAGCATCGGGAAACCGCTTTCTTTTTTCAACTTTTCTGTGCTTTTTTACTCAATCTATGGGATGGCTGTGATCTGTGATAATTTCTTCCCGCTCGTTCATTTTCACAATATTTTTAAACATTGAAGTGTTAGGTACATATCCGATAAAAAGAAAAACTCCAGAAACTTCAGTTCTGGTTTCTTTCCCTGTTTTTTTATGAACGGAAACAACGGCTTCGAGATTGTCTTCACCAAGAAATTCCGTTACGGTCTGCTCCATTAAAAAATTGATCTTCGGATTTTTCTCTGCTTCAGAAACTGCCCAGGCATGAGCTTGGAAGTGGTCGAATTCATGAATGACGGTAACTTGTTTTGCATATTTTGTGAGAGAAACTGCTTCTTCGATCGCAGAATTTCCTCCGCCGATCACAGCGATGTTCTTTCCTGTGAAAAAGTCACCGTCACAAGTGGCGCAGAAAGAAATCCCTTTTCCTTTGAATTTTGATTCTGACGGCAGCCCGAGAGTTCTCGGAATTCCTCCGGTCGCAATAATTACGGCACGAGCAGAGAATTCACCTTCATCTTCTATTTTTATCTTTTTTATTTTTCCGCCAATATCCAGTTCTGAAATTTCAGCCTGAACGATGATCCGGCAACCGAAATTCTGTGCCTGACGACGCATTGTAAACGCAATTTCTGCTCCGCTTCCTTCCAGAACGCCCGGATAATTCACCACTTTGTCTGTGAGATTCATCTGTCCGCCGGTGCTTCCTGTGTCAACGATCAGAGTTTTCATTTTTGATCTGGACAGATAAATGCCTGCCGTCAAACCGGCCGGACCGCCTCCAAGTACAATTACATCGTACAGGTTTTCCATTTTCAGCTCCTTTTCAGACCAGTTTCGATTCAATTATATCTTTCACCTGCTGTTTGTTCTGAATACTGCTTGTTGCAGCAACAACTTTACCGTCTTTGAAATAAACTGTAAAAGGAAGCCCCGAGAAATTCTTTGTTTCAGGCAGACTGCGGATTGTTTTCATTGCAACATCTGAATCAAAAAGCATATCTCTGAAATTTATATCAGTATACTTTGATTCCAAAGATTCCATAACTCCGTAAACCGGAATGCACATCGGTCCCATCCTGCCGCAAACGACAGCTATCTTTTGACCGCTTTTTACGAGTTTGTCGAAATCATCAACAGTTTCAATGTGTTTTAAATTAGTCTGCAACATTTTGCTCTCCTTTTTCATTTGATTGATTTTTAATTCTCAAGTCATTTTTTTGAGATAATATTTTTAGTGCGTCAATAACTTTTTCAACTGCATCAGAATCAGCAAGCCGATATTCTCTGCATCTTCCGCTCGGATTGCAGACGAGAAGTCCGCTATTTTTCAAAATACCAAGTTGTTTCGATGTAACAGCTTGATTTAAGCCAAGAAATTTCACAATATCTGTAACAATTTTCGGCCCTTCGAGCAGATAGTTCAAAATTGAAATCCTTACCGGGCTTGTGAAAATTCCAGCAATGTTTCCTATCTGATCAATAATTTTTATTTCACTCACGGTCACCTCCAAATACATATCCAATTCGATATATGCCAGTTGAGATATATGACCAAAGACAAGTTTGTCAAGTGGTAAAAGAAAAATTTCTGAATTTGCTTAAAAAATAATATTGCTGTAAAATCGCCATGTTAATTTTTAGAGGTGGCAAAATGAATATCAATCGGATGTCTCTGTTTATTGCTGCAAGTGTTGTGATCTTTTTTCAGCTTGGTGCACAAAGCATTAAACCGAAACTCGGTGAGCCTCCCGTTAAAAGCACGCCGTATCTGTTTATTGATG
>DAOQAY010000214.1:0-3385 GCA_035354435.1 bacterium | reverse complement strand
AACTGTCTGGAGGACAGTGCTTGCTTAGCCCGTGATCGGAGATTTGTCGCAGGCCCGGGATTTCCCAGATTCAGTTCCCGAAAAGATGATCTCTTATATTTTCAGGATATATTTTGACAACTCTTTGATTTATCTCAGTTTCACTTAGTCCTGCACCGTTTGACAGCATGCTTCCGCCGTTATTTGCATGGTATGAGTTCATGGCAACAGTGTAAAACAGGTCGTTTTCAAGTGGAGTGGGGACATAATAAACAGCTGACAGATCGTTATAAAGCCGCTTGTATTTGCCATGTGATTTCTGCAATGTTTCTGAATAGTTAATCAGTTTTGCTATTTCCAGCCCGCTAAGTTTCAGCACGACAGGATGGTTGTCAAAAGGATAAAAATTGAACAGGTCTCTATTTGTAACTTTCCCTGCGGTTATTGAAACGGTCTTTGCAACTGGTGCAGTTATTGAAATGTCGGCATTTGTAAGTTTTTTCAGAGTGCTGTGAATGATGTCGATTATAGAAGTTTCTGATTCGACTGCTCCGATATCCGCCACAACTGTGTTTTCGTAATTATCTGAAAGTTCACGGTATTTTCTGATTTTCTGTTCAAAACCTTCATCAGCCATGATTCCCGAAACGCCGGTCACATCGCCTGTAATTTTTTTCATTCCCGATTTAAACCTTATTTCTGCTGAGATTATAGATTCTGCTCTGTCTGAAGCGCCAAGTATCAGAACTTCCTTCCCGGCAGGAGATTTTGCTGTGACTTTGTGTTTCAAGTGATCGTGACCTATAAAAACAATATCAAACCCGTCAGTGTTTTCAACAACTTTCTGTGATATTTCAAGTCCTTCATGAAAAAGTCCGATTATTGCGTCAGGTTTTTCTTTCAGTCTTATAACTTTGATCCATTTTTTTGCCGATTCAGACATCTGTTCAACGATGGTCTGTTTTGATTCTTCAGGTTTCAAAGCTTTTTCCGAGTTGTGAGTTGTCAGTGCAAGCACAGCAATTTTCAGTGAATTCCGGTTTATTATTGCATACGGCTTGAAAAGTGTCTGCGGAATTTTCATCCCGTTTATGTTGGCGCAAATGAAAGGAAATAAAAATTCGCTTTCCACTTTTTTATAAACGCTTCGGCCAGTCTCAATATCATGATTCCCGACATTTGCCGCATCATACTTCATATAGTTCATCATGACAGAAGCGACATTCATTTCTTTTGTGCTGATATTATTAAAATAGTAGAGCATCGGAGTGCCTTGCAGGAAGTCACCGTTATCAAAAAGTATCAGATCATTGTTTTCATTCCGTTTTTCGTTGACCAGCGTTGAGACTGAAGCAAGGTTTTCAAATGCGCCGTGGACATCTGTTGTCACAATGATTGGAATTACGATCTCTTTTGAACATGAAATGAATAGAGAAAACATAATAAAAAGGATGAGAAACAGGGATCTCAAAAATATTCTCCGGTAAAAGTTTCAGCAGAAATTAACATGAAATAGAAAAAATGGCAAATCCGGTCTGCGGTGTTATAATCCTCCGAACTTTTCAATGGAGGGTCTCATGAGAAAACCGATTATTGCCGCAAACTGGAAGATGAACAATCTTAGTGAAGAAGTTGTTAAATTTTTTAATGAATTCGGTGATTGTGCAATAGGACTTAAAGACAGAGAGGTCGTAATCGCTCCGGCTTTTCCATATTTGAAAATGGCAGTTGACCTCGCAAAAGGAAAGAATATTTTGATCGCCGCTCAAGATGTCTATCCTGAAGATGAAGGAGCTTTCACTGGAATGGTGGGAGCAAAAATGCTCAATGATATCGGAGTTAAAGCCGTAATTATCGGTCACAGCGAAAGAAGACATATTTTTAAAGAAAGTCTTGAACTCATCAGGAAAAAAGTGAATTTTGTCCAGACCAACGGATGGAAACTGATATTCTGCATCGGTGAAACTCTCCCGGAAAGGGAATCAGGCAAACTTTATGACATCATCAAAGAACAGATCTACACCGCATTTGACGGAAACCTCTGGTGTGAAACTGAAATGTCAGTCATCGCCTATGAACCAGTCTGGGCAATTGGGACAGGAGTAGTTGCAACACCGGAACAGGCTACTGAAATGCACGCCTTTATCCGCAAAATCATGAAAGAAAGATATCACCGCGAAGATACCGTCATCCTCTACGGCGGAAGCGTAAAACCCGACAATGTAAAAGGACTCATGTCCAGCCCCGACATCGACGGCGCACTCGTAGGCGGAGCAAGCCTCAAAGCCGATTCATTCAAAAAGTTAGTACTGTATTAAAACCGTTGGGGCGGCATTCATTACGCCCGGAGCAGCATTTTCCGTTGACCTTTCAGCTTGCATCCGTTTTCTTGAAAATCTAATTCACATTCGATATATTAAGCCTGTGTTTAAATTCGTGAGGCTGAAAAAATGAAGAAAAGAATGGGCGAAAATGAAATTGTTAAAGTTGATGAGATTCAAAGCCGGATCTACACGATCCGTGGAGTACAAGTAATGTTGGATGTTGATTTAGCTAGTTTTTACGGTGTTGAAACAAGAATAATCAATCAGGTTGTGAAAAGGAATGAAGAAAGATTTCCTGATTCGTTCAAATTTGTTCTATCAAATCAAGAAGTTGCAAACTTGAAATCACAATTTGTGATCTCAAGTTGGGGTGGAAGAAGAACCAATCCGTTCGTTTTTACAGAGACAGGCGTTGCAATGCTTTCCGTAGTTTTAAGAAGCGACACAGCTATAAAAATCAGTGTAAAAATTATGGAAGCTTTTGTTGCGATGCGTCATTTTCTTGCTTCCAATGAACAGATTTTTCATCGTATGGACTCTCTTGAAAAATGGCGACTGGAAACAGATCCTAAGATTGAAAAAGTCCTTACAGCACTTGAATCAAACCAGCTTCAGCCGAAGCAGGGCATTTTCTTTGATGGGCAGATATTTGATGCCCACAATTTTGTGTCTGATCTTATCCGGACTGCTGAAAAGTCCATCGTTCTCATTGATAATTTTGTGGATGACACAGTTCTCACCATTTTTGCCAAGCGGAAAAACGGAGTTTACCTGAAAATACTGACCAAAAATGTATCAAAACAGCTTGTTCTCGATATGAAAAAGTTCAACGAACAGTTCCCCGTTGCTGAAATACAGCAATTCGATCTTTCCCACGACAGATTCATGATAATTGATGATTCAGCGGTCTATCACATCGGCGCATCGCTCAAAGATCTTGGAAAGAAATGGTTTGCCTTTTCAAAAATAGATATCAAAGCAACAAAAATGCTTTCAAAAATAACTCAAATATCCTGAGTTGAAAAATTTTTAAAAATTTCTTGACTGGGCGGTCGGTCTATGATATTTAACGGTCTGAGACC
>DAOQAY010000213.1:0-3419 GCA_035354435.1 bacterium | reverse complement strand
ACAAAGATACTGACGGTGACAACGGTGACGATCTTGCTGAAATCGTTTATGGATCAGACCCCAAAGACCCCGACAACAAGATACCTGACGGACTTTTCTATGTTGTTCTTCCATACAGTGCGCCCGACAGAGCCGAAAGGAAACTTACATTCTCGACCAAAATAAACAGTGTTGATGTCGGTATTCTGCTCGACCGTTCAGGATCAATGACCAATGAACTTGAAAACCTTAAAACAGGAATACAGGATTCACTTATCAACGGAATACTTGAAAAAATGGACGGTGTGGATCTTGCTCTAGGGCTTATCAGTTTTGGAACATGGGACGACAGGCCATATACAGTTGAACAGAAAATGACCAAGGACTATGACGCAGTAAACACAGCTGTCGGAGCCACATTTATTCAGGGAAGCGGTCCTGATGAACCTCATTCTGAAAGCATTTATCAGGCTTCTACCGGTGAAGGTCTTTTTGCAAGAGCGAATACAGGTTCCCCTATCGGAGGATGGGAAACTTATACAATTGAAAAAGGCGACTGCACAGGCGCAACAGGTTCTGTCGGCGGAATATGTCTCAGAGAAATGACTTTTCCTATCTTTATTATGATAACAGATGTCGCATTCATTGAATATCCGGTGGGGAAAGCACCTTTTGGCGAATATTACTGGGATATCAATGCAAGAGGACACAGCAGAGAAGAAGCAATGCTTGCAATGAACGGGATAAATGCAAAATTCATAGGAATTGACTCAGGATTCAGCTGTACGGAATATGACACAAGTTATAATTGCATCGGAACCGAAACACCTTCTGAACTTCCTAAAGATGATTACACAATTCTGGCAGAAGGAACATCTTCTCTTGACAAGGATGGTAAGCCTTTTCTTTATCATACGGCAAGCTCAAACGGCTCAGGACTGTCAGATCAGATCGCTGATGCTGTTGTCGAACTCACAACTTATGTCCAGATGGATGTTACAACAAAAACTACATCCGAGCAGGATTGCGACGGCATCAATGCATCTGAATTTGTTGATGAATCAGTTCCTGTAGAAGCCAATCCTCCTGAAGGTGTGGCAAGTCAGGACGACACGACATTCTACAAGGTCGAACCGGGAACCGATGTTACATTCATGGTATATTTCAAAAACGATTTCTGCGTTAATAATACCGAAAACCCGAAAGTTTACGAAGCAATGATAAGAGTTCTTGGCGGTGGCGCTTATGTAAGTTCAAAGAAAATTCAGGTAATTGTACCGGCCGGTGATAAAACTTAGAAAAGTTATTTCACTTTGGAATTCATATCAAATCTATAAGCTCTATAGATTGAAAATTCATTGATCGGATAGTTATCATCAATATAGCGGCTGAAAACCAGCCTGTTCTTTTCATTTCCGGTAAACGGGTCAACTTCCATAATGATCGCCCCGACCGGACCGTTCCCATACAGCGTTCTTAACAGATCTGTCATTACTGAAGTGCCTATAGCGCCTGATGCGATCAGAATATTCCCGTTATCAAGCTCTGAAACATTACTGACAAGCGGACTCATTCCGTACCAGAGAGGAGATTCATTTATCACATGTTCCCACACCTGCCGGACCGTTCCCCCTTTTCCATCAACATCTTCAATTATCTCGAACTCTGCGGCACGGCTGTAATGAGTCTGTGAAATCGGAGGAAAACTGAAATTTCTTGCAAGCCCGTTATCAAACATCATCAGATTACCGTTTTTCAAAAGTATCGAACTGTGCGCTCTTGCAGGCCAGACAAAGCTGTTGTGGTTTTCAAAACCTTTCAGAATATTTTCATTTGTAATAGCGTTTCCGGAAAAATCAACAGGTGTCAGCAGATATTTGCTGTAGCTGAAATCTTCCGGATATTTTGCCCTGTCCTCAATTGCGCCCATTGGAAATCTTGAATCGACATAACCGCTTCTTTTAAAATCTCCGGCAGCTGAAAGCAGATTGCTCGAACTATACCCGTCAACAAGAGAATCGCTGTACCCGTCTTTGTTAGAATCATCAATAAAATTGGTAATGTGCGGTGCAAAAAACCAGACTATTTCGTTATCATATGTGATTTTTGCAATTCCCGACCTTTGAGAACCTACTATCAAAGTATTGTCAGAACTGTCATAAAATATAGAGTTGTTATGTACAGGATCGTTTGTTGTCCCCTTTTCCTCATCAGGATCGGTAAGCGGAATATCATTATACAGATCACAGACATCGGGAAAAATATCTTTCAGATCCCATTCATTGACAAGTGTGTTTTCTGCCGGATTTATTTCAATTATCCGGTCTTCGATCCACGGATCATCTATTTTGCTGACACCTATCAGAAAGTTCCCGTCATCTTTAATAAAAATGTCATGATGAATTTCAGTATAACCGAATTGTGAAACATCAATTCTGTTAATCTCATATCCCATAAAATCATATTGATATAAAATAGCTGCACCATCTCCACAGAAGATAGAACCATCTTTGATCACCACTGGGAAAATTACTGGATGGAAAAAATCGGTATACCATCTTATCCTGCCGGCTTCATCAACAGCTATTGCATTCATTTCAGGTCTTGATCTGGGAGTCCGAAGCCAGTTGACCATTGTCCAGCCGCTATCTATAAATCCGGTAGATGAAACTGCCGGAAAATCCATCGGCAGCGCATTTGTTACTATTTTTGCTTCGATTTCATCACCAAGTATTCCATCTGAATCAAACGCTGAAAAGACAACTGTGTTTTCGATGCCGGGGAAAAGTCCATAAACAGGAATATTAACAATACCTTGCAAATCTCTCAAATCGTACTCTCTGACAAATGGAGCGGCACCTTCAAAAATATCTTTAATTGAAACCGTTACCTTTGAAACCCCTTTTGTATCAACTTCAATTTCAGCTGAAAGTGGAATGGCTCCGCAACCTTCATACTCCTTCACTACTTCTTTCCTCTCAGCTCGCTCATAGGCTTTTTTTTTAAAATAGAAAGCTGCATCTCTATTATTAACTCCTTGTCTGCAACAAGTTTTTTCAGCATCTGATTCTCTTTCTCCAGCTTCCTGTGGTCAACATCATCAGGAACCATGCCGCTTTTCTTCGGCAGAAGACCGGCTATCCCTTCCGATTCATACCTTTCCTTCCACGAATAATAAGTGGTCGGATCAACCTCCATGCCTCCTGCAGGTCTCTACAACTCCATGCTCACGGGCTTCTCAGCACTGTACCGTTTCTGTTTCATCTTTTAAATCCTCCTTCCATCGGGAAAGATTATCTCCTTTTTTAGTACAGTCAATTAAGGGACTAGGACACCTTCACCTCATAATCTGCTAAAAACCGATTCTTTTACGCACACTTTCCGCTATTTGTTTCGAACAGGCAATTTTAGGTAATTAAATCAGGTCAGGCAAGTTTTTA
>DAOQAY010000212.1:0-3428 GCA_035354435.1 bacterium | reverse complement strand
ATGACATTTGACTATAAAATCAAGTTGCGTTAGATTCTGACGGTACAATTGCCGGAGGTTCTTATGTCAGAGATAGAAATTCCTTTTCTTTACGATCATCACAGTCATTTTTCACTTTATGCCGGGCTTTCGGGTTCTGTTTGTCTGAAAGATGAAAAGGATAAGCTCAATGCTTTGAATTTATTAAAGAATCTTCCGGAAAGCAGGTTGAACATTGTTTACGGTTGGAACAGTGGCCGGTACAGATTTGATTCAAGTGAGCTGAATATGCTTCCGCCTGTGATAATCTCGAATATTTCTCTTCACGGTTTTGTCATGAACAGTTCAGCTGAAAAACTGCTGTCTGTTCAATACCCTGATATTATTGCAAATTACCATGACAGTAAATGGTGCGAAAATCATGTCACAGAGCTGATTCTGTTTTTTTCGAAAATACTGCCGCTTACAATTGAAACGGTGAGAAATTACTCGGATTTTCTGCTGAAAACTCATGGCATTTATGAAATTGACGACATGCTGCTCCCGTCACAGGAAGTATTTGATCTTATTAACGATTCTGAACTTAAAAACAGAGTGCATTTCTGGGCTGATATTGAAACTTTCAGGCAACTTCCGGAAAAAACACAAAAAACAATTAAAGGTATCAAACTTTTCACCGACGGGGCGAACGGTGCTTCGACCGCAGCGCTGAGTGTTCCTTATCGTAACGGAATTACCGGACTGCTGACACACTCTGATGTGGAACTCATTGAACTTCTTGAAGAATCTTTTGAAATTTCAAATGCTGTCGCCATTCATGCACTTGGTGATCTGGCAACAGACCAGACTGTAAAAGCTGTCGAAAATATAAAAAAAAGAGGATTCAGCCTTGATATCAGGATCGAGCACGCCCAGTTTATTTCGGAAAAATGCGCTAAAAAAGCGAAAGATCTTGGAATAACAATGTCGCTTCAGCCCAATTTCAGTGAAGATTCCGTAATTTACGCCGACAGAATTCCGCAAGAATTTCTGAAACTTAACAATAATTTCAGGATGCTCATTGATAAAGCCGGATTCATTCCTGGACTTGATATGATATTCGGTTCTGACGGAATGCCGCATGGAGTCCAATTTGCACTTAAACAGTCTCTATATCCATCATTTGAATCGCAGAAACTAACAATTGAAGAGTTCAAAAAAGGCTACTGCACCTCGCCAGTTCACGGGATGATAAACACCATAATATAAAACACCTTTTCAATTGTTCATTCCATCAGAAAATCAATTGCATTTATCTGTCTGATTCCGTTGTGGTTTGCTGGTGGATCGTCGTCAAGTGTCAGAAGATATTTAGGGTTATGATCAGATATTGCCTGAAGTGATGCAAGTTCAGTTTTGAGCTTGTTTTCGTCTCTGACTGTCAAAGCGACCTGATAATATTCAACTGTGTCCTGTTTTATCGCCACAAAATCAACTTCTTTGTCTCCGACTTTGCCGACATAGACATCATAACCGCGACGGAGAAGCTCAAGATATAT
Organism: bacterium; assembly: GCA_035354435.1. Classification (GTDB taxonomy): domain Bacteria; phylum UBP6; class UBA1177; order UBA1177; family UBA1177; genus JAKLDO01. The sequence continues at coordinate 1,911 of DAOQAY010000212.1, read as the reverse complement.
AACATTTTCAAGGACATATCCTGCATCACCACCTTTATTTCCAAGCAGAAATGAACGGAGTCCAATGTCACATATATAGTATTTATCATTGGTTTTGAGGTACTGCTTTCCTTTCACATCGTATCTTTTCGCTCTGTAGATAATGAAACTGTCCATCAGTGCTGAAATATAGCTTTCAACTGTGTGAGTTGATATCTTTCTGCCGTCAAAAGTCATTGTATCTGCTATCTTTTTTGTTGAAAGAAGACTTCCTATATTGTCAAACATGAATCGCACGACACTTTCAAGCATAAGAATGTCTGCGATCTTTTTCTTTGCCGCAACATCTCTAAGAATGACAGTATTGTATATTCCGCTCAGATAATCACGAACCTTGCCGGCATCATTATTCAAATACACCGCAAAAGGAAATGAGCTGTACCTTACATAATCTGCAAATTTACGACTCAGATCATTTTTCCCTGTAAATTCAATATATTCCTTGAAAGAAAGCGGTAGCATTTCGATCTCGACATATCTTCCGCTCAAAAGCGTGGCGAGTTCTCCGGAAAGAAGATGCGCATTTGAACCGGTAATGTAAATATCAACATTCTTTTTTATATAAAGGCTGTCGACAGCTTTCTGGAAATCAGCAACCTTCTGAATTTCATCAAGAAAAACATAGTTTTTCGCATTCTTTTTCAAACTGGAGTTAACAAAATCATACAGCTTCTGAGCATTATCAAGATCTGAGAAATTCATATCCTCAAAATTGATCGATATTATCTGATCATTTTTCACACCATTTTCAAGAAGATATTCTCTGAACAGCTCAAGAAGAGTCGATTTTCCGCATCTTCTTATTCCGGTTATCACCTTTATCAAAGGATGATCTTTGAAACCTATCAGTTTTTTCAGGTAAGAATCCCTTTTTATCATCTCTGCCTCCTTATGAACAATGCAGAAATATATTATTTAAAAACCTTCAGAAAGTCAAAAGTTTTGGCAATAGACTTCTAAAACTTTGTGTTTTCATGAAGTTTTGGCAATAGACTTCTAAAACTTTAACCGTTTTTTCCACAACCCGGCTTCATATATCGGTATATTTAAAAAATTGTCAGCAATATCAAATTCTCTTGGAGAAAAGCGGACAAGATATTGCGGAGAGTATTTTGAATTATATGATTGAAGACTCTTTTTTCTTCTGCTGTACCCGCTTTTCACTTCAACCGGTATTATCTTTCCATCAAAAATACTTACAAAATCTATTTCCGCATCGCTGTTACTGCTCCAGTAAAAAAGCTCTTCATCACCAGAACGCAAAAATTCCGATGCAGTAAAATTTTCAACAAAAGCGCCATTGTACTCATTAAACAGCGCATCTTTTTCAAGTATCATTTTTGACGGAACATTAAGCATTGCTCCAAGTAGACCGATATCGTGAAAATATGTTTTAAAAATTGAATTATCCGCATAACCCGAAAGAGGGAACTTGGGAACTTTCAAGCAGTAGGAAAGATTTATAAGTCCTGCTTTTTCAAGCCATTCAATTGCAGTTCTGTATGTTGAAGATCTGGCTGACGGAGTGATATCACTGTATTTGAATTTTTTATTCTCTTTCGCAAGTATTGATGGAATTGTTTTCCACACTTCTGCTATTTTAATTGCCTCAAAAGGAGAAGAATATTTTGAGAAATCATTTTGATATGCTTTGATTATTTCAATTTGTATTGATCTGACCTTTTCCGGATCCCGTGATTCAACCCATGATTTTACAACAGCTGGCATTCCACCGGTAAAAAGATATTTTTTGAAAAGTTCGAGCAATTGTTCATGAATAACAGAAGATGTCGTTTTCTCTGAAATAATTTCTAAGTAGTCCGCAAGAATTTCATTTCCCTTAATTGAAAACAGATCAGAATGAATTCTCTC
>DAOQAY010000211.1:0-3439 GCA_035354435.1 bacterium | reverse complement strand
TCAGTATCTGGGTTGGAATCATCAATATCAACATCACTGACTTCATCGACATCGGTAATGTCTGCATCAACAATACCGTCATCGTCTGTTTTCGTGCTTGTTTTGTCACAGCTTATAAACAGCAAAACAAAACTAAAAGCCACGATCATAATAAGGACACTTTTCATCGCTCACCTCTCACAACATTGTTTATAAAAAAGCATTGCTCATTTAATTAACGAACACGATGTTACATTAAGCTGCTCAGACAAATCACCTTTATCGGCTACATTTTTCGGACTGTAAAGATCAATCGATTCCCCGGAAATCTTTAAAAATCCCTCATTGCCGGCAACAGGATTGATATCTTCAATAGTAAAAGTTCCGACTCCGAATGCATAATGACATACAACATCACCTTCATCAGTAATATTAAAAATCTCCAAAAGAGCTTCATCACCACCGTTCACACCAATGGAATATGTTCCTTTTGTGGCAATTGCGGTTTTAATCGTAAGTCTGCTGACTGGATTAACTATCGTTCTGCTGACATCATCCATCATCGGTATCTGAATGATTTGAAGAATATCATCTGCTCCATCATTTGTCAGGTTTACAAAACTAAATAAAAAGGAGGCAACCTGAGAATCAACCCTGATCTTTGATACCTTCCCTATTACAAAAGGTTCCAAAATAAGTTCGCTGTCTCCGGCAGGGAAACCGTCATCAACAATAAACTTGAAATCTCCTGAAATATCTACATTTCCATAAGGAGATGGAAAAGGCTGCGGCTCAGGTTTATCTGAAGATATGGCACAAGCTGCAGATTCTTCCGGGCATTTTTCTTCAGAACATGTAACCGTTTTTTCACCTGCACAGTTGGCATCATAGCAATTTTTCCAGTTGTTATAATCCTGCTGACCCTGATCGTCTCCGTTGGTTACGCAGAGAATAGAACAGTTCTCATCAAAACCTGCGCAACCTGCCTCGCAGTAAAGTATTTCTTCGCATGATCCGGTTGGAATTGCAGTATCACCAGTATTGCCCGTATTTCCGGTGTCGCCGGTGTCGCCGGTGTCTCCGGTATTTCCGGTATTTCCTGTATTTCCGGTGTTACCTGTATCTCCGGTGTTACCTGTATTTCCGGTATTGCCTGTATCACCAGAATTGCCACTATTACCAGTATTACCAGTGTCACCTTTATAAACGCCACCGTCATCCCCGCAACCAGCTGAGAAAATAAAAAACAACATAAAAAAAACAGCCGGAATAACTTTTTCTCTCATTTTATACTCCGAAATAACTGCTTAAATATCATCATAATCTTCATTCTGCGGATAATAATTCTCTTCAAGAACTATTTTTTCAATATCAGAAAGACTTCTTTCGCATCCGTCTTCAATTACTTTTTTAACTTCATCAGTTGTAACTGCCATGACAGGTTTTATATATCCATCCTTGAAATGCACAAGGAAAAGCTTCTGTTTTAATGATTCCCCTACTTTACTTTTTACCACAATGACCCCCTGACTTGTGAGCTATTATAACCTAATAATTTTTGCCGCGTCAAGCAAAGATTTCTAAAAACTTCAGTTTAGACTTTCGATATGTATAATCAACTCGAATTTTGTCAGGCTCCGGAATGTTATTTTTGTTTCTTTACACACTACTTCAACTTGAAACATTCAATATGGATGGAAAATGCTATATTTTTTTCAGCTCTGACAGCGAAAATGTTGTATTCTCTTCTTATCGACTGAGCAACCCTGACAGAATCGTTCTCGAAATAAACGGACACTCAGACAAAGCGGAATTTATTCCATCTGGACCCGTGCTCTCTATTTCTAAATCTGAGAATAATGGAATAACAAGATTTATTTTTACCGTTAAGGAAAACAGCCAGTACACAGTATTAAACCGGAAAAATGCACTGCTTATCGGGTTCAGTGAAAAACTTTTTATTGAAGATGGCAATTTTGACTCAATATATGCTGTACTTCAAAAATCCAAAGAGAAACCCGAACCTGAAGAAAAGCTTATTGCATCTATTGAAAAGAAATCTGTTGAAAAGAAAGATGAATCTGTTCTTGTTTCAGAACTTATGCAAGATCTTGATTCAGAAAAGAAGCAGAAAGAAGAACTAAAAAAGAAACAAATAGCCGAAAACGCCGAAAAAGAAAGGCTGATGAAACTTGAACTGGAAAAAGCTGCTGAGGCTTCTGCCGAAAAAGAAAGAATCGCTCTGCTTGAAAAAGAAAAAGCTGAAGCTGAAGTTGCAGAAAGAGAACATCTGGCACAGATCGAACGGGAAAAAGCATTGGCTGATGCAGCAGAAAAAGAACGGATTGCAAAACTTGAGCTTGAGAAAAAAACTGCTGCCGAGGCTGCTGAAAAGGAACGGATCGCTCAACTTGAAAAAGAACGGATTGCTCAAATCCAACTTGAAAAAGAGAAAGCTATCGCTGACGCTGCTGAAAAAGAACGGATTGCAAAACTTGAGCTTGAGAAAAGAGCTGCTGCCGAGGCTGCTGAAAAGGAACGGATTGCAAAACTTGAAAAGGAAAAAGCCGAGATGCAGGTTGCTGTAAATACAAAGCCCGAATTGAGAAAGTCAGTAAAAACCGAAGAAGGCGACATAATTCATCTTAAAGTCACAAAAGCCGAACCTGAAAAGAAACTTTCAGAATCGCTTCCCGAACTGCCTGTCAAAAAACTTGAGAAAAAAGGTGTGCTGAAAAACATTTACTTCAGAAAATTCCCTGAATTCTCAAGAGTTACGATGGAACTTACCGGAGAGACCGATTATCAGTTCAGAGAAATAAAAGGCGGCTATGTAATTGATGTTCATAATTTTGAAAAGATACCGAAATATCTTCTCAATATAATCGATACTCGTGCTTTTAAAGCTGAAGTTGAATATATCTATCCTAAAAAGGTTGGCGATATTCTTAAGATCTATATCAAAACTGATGCAGGAATGGCTGTAAGAAAAAGTGAAGAGAACAATCTGATCAATTTCGATTTCTACAAGCCGACAATTCAATAATGACAAGATTCATCGAAACATCACCTGACGCTTTCCCGGTACTTGTATCAGAACTTTTTGAAAGATCGGGAAAACTTATAATCGAAGCTCCTTCGTATAAAGATGCTGCATTATTAAACAGTGCGCTGGGAGTATTCCACTTCAGGACAGTTCTTTTTGCTCCGCAGTATCTTCTTCTTGAAAGGGGCGGTACAGACCATGATGCACATCTTGCTTTTTCAAAAATCGCATCAAATGAGGCAGATGTCATTATTACAACTCCGCTTTCTTCGAGAATGTTCATTCCTGATATAAAGGGAGAAGAGATTACTGAATTCAGAAAACACAGTTTTTACAAGATAAGTGATGTCCTGAGCCTGCTTTCGACTCTGGGTTACAGAAAAGTCGCCGTTGTTAGAGATCCCGGTGAATATG
>DAOQAY010000210.1:0-3465 GCA_035354435.1 bacterium | reverse complement strand
ATAATGAAAATACCTACAGATTCAATAATGATAAAAGGCAAAACCACTGAAAAACTGGGGTTTACAGGAAGAGGCGAAGGTATAGCTGCAATGTCATCAGCACTTTTAAGCAGGAGGTGATCTTGAAAATTAAACTTTATTTCGGCAAAAAAAACATTCCGATATTCATTCTGACACTGGTCGTTCTTATATATGTTATGGTGACTTCAGTTGACGGAATAAAATACTTTTTCAGCAAAGCTGAACCTAAAGATCTCGGCGATGCCATAACAATGGACACAAAAGTCTTTTCTGAATTGCAGGATGGTGATTTTGTTCAGATAAAAGGGATAACTTCAATTCACGGCGGATCTCTGAACAAAGGATTCCTCAGCGATAAGTATTATCTGTTCTACCTCGCAGGTTCAAGCAAGTTCATAATAATAGAAAAGGTCGATGAAAAAAATACTGAATCGGGGCCTCAATTCAGAACTATTAAAGGAAGAGTTCACAGTTTCAAGACAAATAAATATGCTTCAAAAATGAAGGATTTTTTCTCAAAAAGCTTTATGATAGAGATGAATGAAGACGGCTTCCTGATAGAATCCGGTATGATCCCTGGAAAAGACTATACACCTGTAATAATGTTTGCTACCATGCTGTTACTGCTTGCACTTTCTATATTCCTTTTTATAAAATCACTGAAAACTGATAAAGAAACAATGGAGAATGATCCAGATGAGATCTGAAAAAGTTAGAACAAGATTTGCTCCTAGTCCGACCGGTTATATGCATGTCGGGAATTTAAGAACCGCTCTTTATGCATGGCTGATAGCCCGAAAGAACAACGGTACTTTCATACTCAGAATAGAGGATACAGATCAGGAAAGAAAAGTCGAAGGAGCTGTAGACATAATATACAGGACACTTGCTGAAACAGGTCTTAATCATGACGAAGGTCCTGATATCGGCGGTGATTACGGTCCGTATGTTCAAAGTGAAAGAAAAGAAGCTGGCATATACACAAAATGTGCTCTCGATCTTATAGAAAAAGGGACTGCATACCGTTGTTTCTGCACAAAAGAAAGACTTGATGCGCTAAGAGCTGAATGTGAATCTGCCGGCAGACAGACAAAATATGACGGACGCTGTTCGCATCTTTCAAAAGAAGAGATCAATGAAAATCTTAAAAACGGGACACCTTTTGTTGTAAGACAGAAAATGCCTTCAACCGGATCAACATCTTTTCATGACGAGGTTTACGGTGATATTTCCGTTGAGAATTCAACACTTGAAGACCTTGTTTTAATGAAATCAGACGGTTTTCCGACATATAATTTTGCAAATGTCGTTGATGATCACCTTATGGGAATAACTCATATTGTCAGAGGAAGCGAATATCTTATCTCCACTCCGAAATACAATCTGCTTTATGAAGCTTTCGGATGGGAAAAACCGGCTTATGTCCATGTTTCGCCTGTAATGAGAGATGCCACCAGAAAACTCTCGAAAAGAGACGGCGATGCAAGTTACGCTGATTTTATCGAGAAAGGATGTCTTAAAGAAGCTTTGCTTAATTATGTTGCACTTCTTGGATGGAACCCCGGCACAGAGCAGGAAAAATTTACAATTCCTGAATTAATTCAGGCATTCAGCATTTCAGGCATCAGTAAATCACCTGCAATATTCGATGAAATGAAACTGCGGTGGCTCAACAGCGAATATATCAGAGCTATGTCACATGATGAATTTAAGTCTGCTGCGATGCCTTTCATCAAAAAAGCTGTAAAAAGAGAAGATGTCAATTTTGATGTCATACTTGAAGGTCTTCACAAGAGGACAGAATTCTTTTCAGACATTCCGCCGCAGATAGATTTTATTGACCAGATGCCGGATTACAGTGCAGACCTTTATATCAATAATAAAATGAAAACTGACCGGTCGAATTCGCTTCAGGCACTTGAAATACTTCAGCCTGTACTTGAATCTTTTACAGATTGGGATCACGAAAAGCTTTATGAAAAGATCGTAAATGTCGCAACTGAGAAAAACATCAATAAAAAAGTGCTTCTGTGGTCGTTGAGAGTCGCTCTCAGCGGAAAAGAACTCACTCCTGGCGGAGGTACTGACATTGCAGTGGTGATAGGGAAGAAAGAGACCGTGAAAAGGTTGTGTTCAGGAATAGAAAAGCTAAGAAAATAATTTTTTTTACAGGAGAAACAAATGACCAGTCTTAAAACCAGATATCTTGGAATGGAGCTTGAGAGTCCGATAATTGCAGCTTCATGCAGTCTGACAAATTCACTTGAAGGGCTTATTAAAATTGAAAAGGCGGGAGCAGGGGCAGTTGTCCTGAAATCGCTTTTTGAAGAGCAGATCATCGAAGAGAGAATCAAAACAGCCGCAACAGGATTCTATTCATCTTTTCACACCGAAGCGGTCGAATATATCGCCCAGATGAGCATGAATTTCGGACCGGAGGCATATCTTAAACTGATAAGAGATGCCAAAGCTAATCTTAAAATACCTGTGATAGCAAGCATTAACTGCATTTCAAATGAATACTGGATCGAATTTGCAAAAAAGATCGAAGCTGCCGGAGCCGATGCAATTGAACTTAATATAAGCCATGTAACCCACGACATTGAAAAGAGTGCTGATCTTATAACAGAGGAATATCTTTCCACTTTCAAGGCTGTGAAAGAAAAAGTTAAGATACCGGTATGTGTCAAAATGGGACAGAATTTTACAAACATAGCCAGGATCGTGAAGCTCCTTGAAAATAACGGTGCGGCAGGTGTTGTTCTTTTTAACAGATTCTATCAGGTCGACATCGATATCGACAAGCTCTTGTTTGTTCCGGGGTATGTCCGTTCATCACACAAAGATCTAACAGAAACAATAAGATGGATCGGTCTGCTGTCCGGTAAAACAAAAATTTCTATTGCAGGATCAAGAGGTGTACGGGACGGTAATGATGTAATAAAAATTCTTCTTGCCGGCGGTGATACGGTTCAAGTCGCAAGCACTCTCTATAAAAACGGTGTCGAGCACATAACAAAGATGAACCTTGAAATAATTGCCTGGATGAAAGGAAAAGGGTTCAGTTCCATATCTCAATTCAAAGGACTTCTCAATCAGAAAAATATAGAAAATCCTGAAAGCTGGGAGCGTCAGCAGTATATAAAAGCAATCGTAGGTATCGAATAGTTTTATCCATTATTTTTCCACATTCTTTTTATAAAAACATCTAAACACACGCATCATCTGATTCGACCAAGGGATGTATTCTTTTCAGGTGTATACAATAAAATACAAATTGACAAATAAATATGCTAAGCACTTGAAATTATATACTTTTTTTTAATTTTCTACTTGACAAAGTGAAAAAGGTGAATTATATTAACTTATACAAGGTGGCAATAAGCGCCCTGTTCCTGGATAATTGATTCCGAGTTTGATTTTGATTCTGATAGTGAATTTGAA
>DAOQAY010000209.1:0-3477 GCA_035354435.1 bacterium | reverse complement strand
GCAATTTGCGGAATGTCACCGGATCTCATTTCAATTATGCAGTAACCTATAAACTTTTCATCCGAAAATGCACCGAGTATCCTGAAATCATCAGGTTTTCTGTCAATTGCTTCAAAACTGTTCTGCCATGACGGCTCGAAATCACAGAAAACATCTCCAGTTCTGCAAAATGCAAGATCTATTTCTTTCAACACCAGCTCCGGCAGACTCGCTGCATGTTTGAATGAGATATTTTCATTTTTCTGAAAAGAGTAATTGAATTCGCGGCGCACCTCGAAACCCAGTTTTTTATAGACCGAAACCGCCTTTGAATTATGCTGAAGAACTTCAAGCAGATACTGCTTTATTCCGCTATTTTTAAGATAAGGTATTGAAAATTGAAAAATTTCCGTTGCAAGTCCCCTGCCCCGGAATTCTTCTACAGTTCCTGTTCCTGAATCGTACGCAGTCTGCTTTCCGCAGAAATTACCGATCCCGTTAAGAGTAAATGCAACAATATCCTCACCCTCAAAAGCAGCAAAAGAAAGATGCGGAACAAAACCTCTCCGTCTCAGCATGATGCTCAGCTGTTCACTGTTTATTTGAATGTCATAATCCTTGAAAGCCCTCATAAATGCTTCAGAAATCTTACCAAAGCTCACATCATTAAGCGACCTTATTTCCATTGCAATGCCCCTTTACCTCAGTTCATGGAAATTTACAGCTTACGGAACCTGCCGTCAAGAAACTCTGTGATTTGACATTGTCATAAAAAAGATTTAATTTCTGCCGGAAAGTCGCTTGTTTTAAATATAAAAGTTAATGGAGAAACGGTTATGAAAAGAATTTTGCTGTCGTTGATTATTATTTCATTATTTCTGCCGGTTTATGCAAAATCTGAGGAAGCTGGAGCTTCTGAAGGTTCCGGTTCTAAAAAAAGCACCGGATACCCGATAAAAGTGACAATCAAAACTGTAAAGAACCGCACAATGGAAGCATCCGTGCGTAATCACAAAGTAATTGTGGATCAGCCGAAAGATTTCGGAGCAGACGATCTGGGACCTACTCCGCCGGAAATGCTGGTTATTTCTTATGGAAGCTGCATTGCTTCAACAATACAGTTTCTTGCATATCAGCAGAAAATCAACATAACCGATATAGTTGTAAATATTGAAGGAACCGTTGATTTTGCCAAAGCTATGGGAATAAGCGAAAAAAATAGAGCGGGAATCCCTTTACTTACCGCTGAAATATCTTTTAAATCCAGCCTTTCTAAGGAAGAAAAAGAAATTTTTATAAAGAAAGTTTTTGAAGTCGGTGCTGCAATTGATAATATCGTTAATGCAACTCCTGTAAAATACAAAATTGTAAATTAGAAATTCTGCTGAAAACAAAAATGGAAGAAAAAATATTACAGACAGCTGTTGAAATTCAGAAACAGGCTCACGAAGTCATTAAAGAACTTCGGATTGTTGAATCATGGGAATCTATCGGAGCAAAAGTGAATCTTGTCGGATCTCTGAGAACAGGACTGCTTATAAAAAACAGGGACATAGATTTTCATGTATACACCGATAATTTTTCGATAGAAGAGAGTTTTAAGGCAATAGGAAAGATCGCAAGCAATCCTCGAACTAAAAGGATATCTTATACAAATCTTGTAGACACAGAGGAAAAGTGTCTCGAATGGCATTTATGGTATGATGATAAAAACGGCGACGAATGGCAGATCGACATTATACATATTCTCAATGATTCAAAATACGCCGGAAGATTTGAAATGGTTGCGGACCGGATAGCTGCTGTTCTCACACCCGAAACCAGGTTTGCAATTTTATCCATAAAATATGCCATACCCGGAATAAAAACAATAATGGGTATTGAGGTTTATCAGGCAGTTATACGGGATGGAATAAGAAATTATGACGATTTCGTAATCTGGCGCAAAAACAATGAACAGAGCGGAATCATAGAATGGATGCCTTAAATTCAAGAATTTTATAAATGAGGTTAAAAATGGAATCTGAAATAAGATTGATGTTCAGAAAGGATGCTGCTGAATGGAATCATATTCTGGCACATGCCTATCCTGATTTCACCGGACCTGATGCTGTAAAATGGATGGAAGAAAGTATCGAAAAAAGGGATTGGGGACTTTTTTATGGTGCGTGGCGTGATGAAAAACTTGCCGGCGGAATGAGAGTATATCCTTTATTGATGAATGTGCGGCACAAGAAAATTGAAGCTGACGGACTCGGGTTCGTAGCTGTTGACATGCTTCACCGGAAACAGAAAGTGGCTAAAGATCTGGTTATGTTCTTTCTTAAAAATGCCCGCAAATCAGGAAAAAACATGGCATCGCTTTACCCGTTCAGAGTCGATTTCTACAAAAAAATGGGGTTCGGTTATGGAACGAGACTTTACCGGCTTGCTCCCCGTCCTGATGCTTTCCGGTATTTTACTGATGCAGGAAAAGTTGAAATCGGTGACAAGGAAAAAGATTTCCCTGAAATGCTGGAATGCTACAATCGCTTCATAGGAAGCACTAACGGAATGTGTGAAATGATAAATGGAACTTTGTCCCGTCTTGCCGAGAAATCACGCTTTATTGTATACCGGAATAATAATAGAATAGAAGGTTTCATGTTCTACAGATTTGTTCCTGTAGGAGATAAACTTGTTTACCGTAACAACATGCAGGTATTTTATTTTATCCATGAAAACCCGTCAGCATTCAAAGCGCTTTCAACTTTTATAGCAGCACAGTCAGATCAGATCGAACGGATTCTTCTGCAAAGTCATACACCTGATATTGCTCTGGCATTTTCAGATCCCACGAACGGACATTCAGAAACATTTCACTCGGAACAGCTTGAAACAACAGTTACTGCAACAGCCATGATGTACAGAATTATTGATTTTAAACGGTTGATCAAAGAATCTGACGGAATGCAGTTCGGAACAGGCGATTTATCAGTCCTTTTCAAAATACGCGATACATTCATGCCTCATAATAACGGAGAGACAGCTGTAGTTTTTTCAAAAGGAAATGCAGAAATCAGTAAAACGAAACACTGTGATATTGAAATCTCAATAGATATTTCCGAACTGGCGACTCTTTTCACCGGTGCGGCCACACTCGGACAACTTTACAGCATGGGACTTGCGGAAGTTTCAAACCCCGAACGAATACATTTACTTGAAAAAATCATCCAAACGGAGCGACCCGTCTGCCTCACAACTTTCTGAAAAATATTACTCAAACGAATCTTTTTTTATCTCTTTCTTCATAAACCCGAGTTTAGCCGCTTTTTCGAAGTCTTTGGCATCAACCCTGAAACAGAGATCAATTTCATATTTCGGACACTGATAGCATGCCGAACACACTGGATGGTTGATCTTATTTGTTTCAAGAACAGTGACTCCGTTTTCACGAAGCTTATCCGTTGCATTTTCAAGAGTGACATCTTGCGGAGGAAGAACCGCCGGAGCATTTTC
>DAOQAY010000208.1:0-3491 GCA_035354435.1 bacterium | reverse complement strand
TCTTTTCAGCCATTTTCATGACAGGTTTTACAATAAAACGAGCCGTAAAAATAAGAAAAAAGATGAAAATGAAAAGCTGAATGAGGAAAATATCCAGATCAAAAGAAATCATAAAATTACTGTCCTATAACTTGAAAACAAGCATAAACGATATTACCAGTGCATAAATTGCAAGCGATTCAATCAGTGCAAGACCGAGAATGAGAAGTACAAAAAGTCTTTTCCCTGTCTCGGGATTTCTCGCCGTTCCTTCAAGTGCCGCCGCAACAGCTTTCCCCTGTCCCATACCGCATCCAAGCGCAGCAAGACCGATAGCAATACCCGCACCCAGTGCAATAAGTCCTTTTTCTGAAATCACTCCGGATGATGCTGTCTCCTGTGCCAGAAGAAGTACTGAGGAAAAAAATGTAATGATAAAAGCTGTTAATTTTTTCATTGGATGCTCCTTTAATGGTCTATATCGGTTGATAATAAAATATATATAGCGGAAAGCGCTGTAAATACGACTGCCTGAATAACATCTGTAATTAATGAAAGGAACATGAATATTACCGGAACACCCCATGGAACAAGACCTGAAATTATGCTCATGACCAGATGTTCGCCACCCATATTTCCTGCAAGACGGAGTGTGAGTGAAAGCGGTCTCGCCAGATGGGTCATTATTTCTATCGGCACCATTAAAAAAACAAGCCAGATGACAGGACCTGCAAATATCTTAAAATAATAAAATCCGTGTTTTTTCAGTCCGATAAAATTATAGTAACAAAATACAAAAGCGGCCATTGCAGCATTAATGCTTGCACTTCCGCTGGCAGGGATAAGCCCCGGAATCATTCCGCTCAGATTTGCGATAAGAATATAGAGAAATGTTGAAAGCAGAAACGGGAGATGCCCTTTTGTATGCTCGCCAAGTATAGATTCAAGAAAGTCATCCATTGCTTCAATTACCGCTTCAATAGCATTTGTAACAGACAGTTTTGGAGAAGGAATATGTGCGGAAGGTTTTTTATATTCAAGTCTGATAATAATTGCAATTATTGCAGTTATCAGAAAAACGAGAAGGGATCCGGCAACAGGAATATAGCGTTCAGGCACGCCCAGGATGCCATATATCGAAACTCCGTGCATTACTGCCGTACCTCGCCCCATTTAAAGTAATGGAAAAGGCCACAATTTTAAACCACCAACGAGCGCATTCAATCCTTTTTCTTTTTTTTGTCAAAATTTTTTGAGATGATTTGCTATGGCGTGATATCATTAATTGTTTTTATAGCAAACGGATTTTCGGTTTTTAAAGACCGTCCCTTACCGGCTGAACATCCGTTGTGAAAACACTTCCGTTATCACAAAATTCCGAATTAACAAAAGCATTTTCAAGTATCTGGGATTGCTCAATATTCCACGCATTGACAGCGCTCACATTTTTTACAAAAGATGCCGCTCCTTCGTTTTTTTGATAAATTTTTGAATTTTCTATGTTCATTCCGTTGCGGTTGTTAAAAATAGAAATATTTCCGAAAACCAGTTGCGAATTCTGATAGAGCGATATCCCGTGACCAAAAGGAATTCCCGGAGCAAATGAACAACCGTTCAGCTCAATACATTTTCGTTGCATCGTGTTTTTTATCTCAACATTATTTATCTCGACCTTTCCATTTATTGCCATAATACCGCATTCTAAGTTTTCATTGATTATTCCATTTTTCATAATAATTTCAGCCTGTTCCTGAATAGCAGCACCCAAACCGAATTCACCGGCTGAATCAGGTTTTGTGTTTGAAACTGAAAAGTCCTCAATTTCAGCAATACATTTTCCATCCATAAAAATTCCTGCAATTTCAGCTTCAGTCATAACTATTCTATTGAATTCACTGATACTTCCGTCAAAAAGCGACACGCCGAAACCGTTTTCACCAGTTTTGTCAGAAGTAACACCGGAAATTGTTATATCTTCAGCAATAATTTCAGAACCGTTCGAAAAAATTCCGTTTCCTCTGCTTTTAATAATCTCAACTCTTTTCAGTTCAGCTTTTATATTTCCTTCAAAAACAAACCCTCCCTGCTTTTTGTCAGAGTCTGTTATTTTTTCCACCGAAATATCTTCAAGGACAACAGTCGAAGTCTCAGTCTGGTTAGTAGAAGATATATATATGAATGATGTCGCAGCTTTTTCGATCGACACTTTCTTTATTGACACTTCTGACAATCCTTCAGAGTAGAAAGCTGTTCCTTCAAAGTCTGTTTTTCCGCCATATATATCTGATATTGTTACATTATTCATATCAGCATAAACTTTCGAGGCAGGTTCGCCCCATAGCGAGATTGCAAATGAATTGAACCCCGATAATTGTGAATTCTGAACTGTCAGCAAACCCGGTCCCATTGAAATACCGTAACTTACACCGCTTTGTGCATCGGGAATGACATCGCTTATTTTTGAACCTGTGACTGTTACTTCGCTTCCGCACAAAGATTCACCACCGCAGACATTTATTCCACCCTTTTCCACATTGAATATTGCAATGTTCTCTATCTGCAATTTACTGTTATTATTAACAAAAACGCCTCTGGTTTTTCCACTTATCGATAAATTTCTCACAATGACCTCTGAACTCTTCTGAACTTCTATGACTCCATTCTTTTCAGGATTATCACAGACAATGATTGTTTTATCGCTTCCGGCACCCGATATTTCGAGCAATTCATTTGCAAAAATACAACCTTTAAAACATCCTTCACCTAATGTCAGCCTGTTTTCAGTTATTTCAGGCAGGACTTTGCATTTGTCGAAACCCTCTGAATATTCCGGAATTTCAGCCACATCCGGCAAAACAGGCTTAACTGGCAGGGCTGGAGTTATTTCAACAGTTTTACAGGACTGATCATCTTCATCAACAGTTTCATTATCTATTGCATTCCTCTCTCTGTCACAACTTAAAAGAAATGATAACAATACTGCAGCAATTACTTTTTTTACCATGATCGCTCCATCATTTCGGCACATGATTATAATCCATACTTTCATTTTTTCAAATTTATGTTTAAATTATCTTATCACGACATCTGCAACATTTTTGACTCTTTAAATAAGCGATGATATTATCCAGCCGTTTGGGTCTTTAATATGGAGAAAAAAGATATGTTAAAACTTACTGCTCTGTTTTTATTGTGTTTTACGGTCATGTCCTGTTCGGGCAGCCGGAATGTCAAAGAGGAGAAAATAATGTCAAAACCAGCAGGAGCGCAACCGCTGAGCTATTTAAACCAGTTAAACGAATTCATTCCGAGAGAAGTTCTTTTCGGCAATCCTGATAAAACAGGGGTGCAGATTTCACCTGACGGATTGAAAATGAGTTGGCTTGCCTCAGACTCGAAAGGGGTACTCAATGTTTTTATAAAAGATATTGCAGGCGCTGAATTGAAACAGGTGACAAAAGATGAAAAAAGAGGAATTAGAAATTATGGATGGACTTATGACAACAGAAAAA
>DAOQAY010000207.1:0-3566 GCA_035354435.1 bacterium | reverse complement strand
CTTAAATTCCCTGCCGAGTCACGCAGATTGACCGTTACGGATTTAACACCGTCAGTTTCACCACCATCTCCATTTGCAGTATGAGTACATGAATAATTTCTTGCCGAAATCTCAGCACACTCAGATCCCGAGATCTCCTTGTCGCCGATTTTTACCACAGGCATTGTTTCGAGATCTTCATTTACCGCAAATGATATTGTGAAAGGCTCGCTCTGCCTTACCGCTGAAGGGTTGACATCTGAAGCTGTGAGATATGGTTTTTCTCTGTCGACACTTACTTTTCCTATAAAAAGCTCATCTATCTGATTTCCGGCTTTATCCCTTACTTTCACACTTACGATATAATTTTCAACCCTTGAATCCAGTTCACTGAAAGTATGGAGGCATGTGAACGATTTTTTATAATCCGTCCCTGTGTCACAGTTTAACGGCAGATCGGCACCGAGATTTTCAGGCACGATAAACACTTCGTCTATCTGTATCTGGACATCTTCGGAGAAACTGAACTGCACCTTGACGACACTGCTTGAACTGTTAACCTTTTCAGGAATTACTATCGCACTTGAAAGTTGAGGCAGACTCATATCATATGTCAGCTGTCCGACCGGATATGTAGCTGAATTACCTGCAATATCCTTTACTTCGACTGTAACATCCTTCAATCCTTCACCGTCATCAGAAGACGGAGTTGAATAAGTGCAGGTATATTTAGTTCCTTCGGCAACTGCCTCGGAAACACAGGACTCTATCTTTTTCAACCCTGATCTGACACTGTAATCACTGATCTCTTCATGAACCTCAAAACTTACTTCTATAAGATCGTTCTCAACAACGAAGACCCTGAGTGCAGAACCGTTGACTTTAACCGAAGAATTGAATATTTCGGGTGCAGAATTGTCTATCTCGACACTTCCTATTGCGATATTTCCGGCAATAGAGTTGCCTGCAAGATCCTGCGCAGCTGTAATTACAACCGGAAATACGCCTTCAGGGTCATCACTCGTCACCTTTCTTTTATAAATAAAAAGTTTCTGATTTGTCTCTTCATTGAACCTTGTGAACTTTCCTGCAAGATCGCCCCAGTCCACTACAAGGTTCTGAACATTTTCGGTAAAGCTGAAACGCACATCTATCGTACTGTCAAGATTCGCTTTTTCAGGTGCAATGACAGGGTTTACAACTTCAGGAGGTGTAACATCATATTCAATTGTTGCAGGTGCGCCGCCTTCCTTTTTAAGCTGTACCGTATTACTGTTACCGGACTTATCCACCATCTGCACGCTGAACTGCTTGACACCGTCACCTTCGTCACTGTCCTTAT
Source organism: bacterium (assembly GCA_035354435.1). Lineage (GTDB taxonomy): Bacteria > UBP6 > UBA1177 > UBA1177 > UBA1177 > JAKLDO01. The sequence goes on along the minus strand of DAOQAY010000207.1, from coordinate 2,245 downwards.
TTGCCTGATGTCCGCACAGATATTTCTTTTTATCCAGATTATCAGGAATACAGCCGGCAGAAATATCTTTAGATCCGACAAGGACTGCAAGAGAAGAAAGCTCTTCAGAAAAATCGAGGCTCAGAGAGAATTCTTCCATAAGTTTCACATTGGTTGTTGAAAGCACGAAAGACTCAACATCAGGTTTTTCAATATCGACAGAAACAGTACCAAGTTCAAAATTCTCAAGAGCGTTCAACGCCGGATCAAGAGCGAAAACAGAAAAAACATATTCCGATGCCGCTTCTGAAGGTTGAACTGTCCTTGTGTAAGTATATGTAAGATCCTTAACAGACTCAGTAAAAAGCCCTGAAACTGAATTATCAGTACCGTTGACAAAAAATTTAAGCTCCTTAACAGGCTCGCTGATATTGAACCTGATCTCTATTTTATTTCCCAGTCCTGCCATACCCGGATCACCCGATGGAGTGACGGTCGGATTAATAATTTCAGGACTGCTGAGATCGAACTTTACAGTTTCACCGATCTCAATAACATTCCGGTTCCTTGCAAGATCAGAAAGAGATACGAGAACCGTTTTCAAGCCTTCCGCATCGGAATTTGTAACCGTATATGTGAATGAATACGGTTTGTCAGAAGTTCCGTTCCTCGTGAATTTCTTTCCGTCAATAGTTACTTCAGGATCGCTTTCAAGCTCTTCACTAACTTCAAAAGTGACAGTTACTTTATCTCCGGTCTTGATGGAACTCTTATTATCCGTAACACTGACCGTTTCATTTGATATTGACGGCAGTGTCTTATCAATTCTCAGATCTCCGAGAGCGAATTCAACAGGTCCGTTACCTATTTCATCGACTGCACTTCCTTTAAGACTGTATGTTTTTTCACCAGTAGTTTCAGTCACTTTGAAAGTGTAAGTAAAAACATTGGAACTCTCGGATTCTGCCTGAACGAACTCAAGTCCGCCCCAGTCAAGTTCAAGAGCATTCATATCAACAGGCTCTGTGAAACTGAAAGATGCCACGACCGTGTCTCCAAGCTTTGCAGGATTGGGATCTACAACAGGATTTATTATCGCCGGCGCCGCCTTATCGACATTGACCGAAGTCTGAACCGTTTCCGACATATAACCGTCATCATTGACCAGCTTGCCGTAAACGATCCTTTCTCCGCCTGCATCTGCGGCGAAATCCAGTCCGGAATTAAGATCCCAGCTTTCCAGATCGTAATATCCTGCTTCTCCTGCCTTTAATTCAGATAAAGCCTTATCTGCAACACCTTCCGACACCGAATTCTTGTCATTGATGTATTTTTCAAGGAGTGAAAGCGAATTTGCAATGATCACCCTGCTTCCATTTACGATCTTTATCCTGACATCGACTGTAGTGTCATTTATTTTTGTTACGACATTCCCGTCCTGCATTATCTGAAGTGAGAAACTGTCCGTTCCGGTGCCGCCAGTTCCAGGTGTAGCCTGTGTCTGCAACTCTACATTTACAACTTTATCCTTGTCTTTACTGCTGAAGCTGAAAAGTTCCGACCTGCCGAAATAAAGAACCCGGTCCTGCGTTTTGTTAGTAGCCCTTATCTCAACTTTTACAACTCTGTTATCTCCGTATTTCACATCGCTCAGGTCTATCTTTGCCTTCCCATTGCTGTCAAACTCTACTGCGGAAGTCTGCATCAGTAATGTTGCATTATCCTTGTCTCCATCTTTCCATTCCTCTAAAAGCACCCATACAAAATATTTTTTTGCCGAGAAATCAGGCTTGCCGTCTTTAGGCCATTCAAAGGATATCAGGAACGAGCCCGGCGAATTGTCAAACATTTCGCATGATGTCATAAGAGCAAGTATAATAAAAATTGAATATAACGATCTGAAGAATCTTGACATGTCCACCCCTGAAACCTTAAATAAATTAAGTGGTACATTATAGCCACACCGCTGAAAAATTCAAAATAAACAAGCGATTCAGCTCCGAAACAAATAGTCGGTTTTTTTCACTAAAAAGAAATAATTATGAGTGTTTTTTATTTATTTTGAGGGTTTTTATGAAAAACCTAACCCGTTCGATTTCAAAATAAAAAGGGCAGAAAGAGTCTAAAAAACTTTAATAGAAACAACCTCTTTGGTATATTGAATCGACTAAAAAACAAACCACCAAAGAGGTGAGGTCATGGTAGCACGGCGGAAGGAAGAATTCAAGGTAAAAATCAGTAAAATTTTGGAGAGTAAAGACAAGCT
>DAOQAY010000206.1:0-3601 GCA_035354435.1 bacterium | reverse complement strand
ACCTTTTAACTGGTACTCGACCGGGTCTTCTTCAGTTATTATCTTTACATCCGGTGAGTTTATTTCGGTAAGAGCCGAATAAAGAGTTGTCGTTTTTCCGCTTCCGGTCGGACCGGTCACAAGGAAAATACCATGTTTCATCCTTATTATCTTTCTCATTCTTTCAAGATCTCTTTTAGTGAAACCGCTCTCATCAAGCGAAAGTTTCTGAGATCTTTTATCAAGAATACGGAGAACGACCGATTCACCGTGAATGCTTGGAAGGGTTGAAACACGGAAATCAATGTCATTGCCGGCGATCTTAACCTTGATACTGCCATCCTGAGGAAGCCTTTTTTCTGAAATATTGAGTCTGCTCATAATCTTAATTCTGGTTATAAGACCTGACTGTGCGGCTTTCGGAACTTTCTGTATGACATAAAGCTTGCCGTCTTTTCTGAACCTTACGATGACTTCATCTTCATATGATTCGAAATGGATATCGCTCGCTTTATCTTTTACCGCTTTTGCGATCGTGTTATTCACAAATCTGATTATCGGAGCTTCATCATTTGAATCGATAAGATCCGGAATAGCGACATCGGCATCTCCCGCCATATCTGCAAATTCTTCGGCATTGAGAGAGTTCTCTGCACTATCTATTCTGCTGTAGGCATGATTTATATGGTCCATTATCTTATTTGCAGAACATACATAAGGAATAACATTGCATTTATAGATCATATAAAGCTGATTCATAAGAAGAGCATCGGTATCAGCAAGTGCAACATGAAGCTCCGTATCAATAAAAAGAGGAAGAACCCTGAATTTCTTTGCCAGTCCGATAGGAAATAATGAAAGGATAGTGGTATCCATTTTTTTAAAGAATTCATCAGGTATCATCTGAATGCCGCTCTGCTCTGAGAACACTTCAGCGACCTGTTCAGCATTGATTATCCCTTCTGAGACAAGAATATACCCTATCTTCTTGCGATCTGTTTTCTGTGCCTCAAGTGCACGGAACAGCTGTTCCTTGTCAATATATCCTTTTTCAATAAGCATTTCACCGATCTTCTTTCTGGACATATTATTCTCCACCTGTTTCCGGAACAATCTCAGGCACTAGAAAATCTTCACCATCTGCCGGTTTTTCAGGAACAGTTTCAATCACTTTATCCGATTCTTTGGAAACATCAGGTTCTTTATTTTCATCTTTAATCTGCTCTGATTTTCCGTCAGGAGTCACTAGAATCGTCTTTTCTTTTGCATTCGTCGATTTCTTTCTCAGGATCTCTTCTTCTTCCCTTCTATTTGTGTCATCAACCTCTTTCACAATTGAAAGAAGAGCACCTCTCTTTTTTTCAAGATATATATTTTCTTCAAATGAGATATTGCTGCCGCCGTAGAACTTTTTGGTAAAAGCTTCTCTCTCTTCAATCTTCCTTTTCAAAATACGGGCGAAATCATCTTTGCTTTCAATAATATGCGGAGTAATTATTATCAGAAGATTTACTTTTTTCTTAACATTCCTCTTATATTTGAAGAAAACACCCAGAACCGGAATATCACCAAGCAGAGGAACTTTGTTCTCGCTTTCGGTTATTGAATCCTTCATAAGACCGCCGATAACGATCGTCTGTTCATTTTCTGCATTGATTATTGTCTTTGCCTGTCTTTTTGTCGTCCTGAAACCATATTGTGTCTGAGCACCGAGTTCCGTTATCTCCTGATTTATCTCAAGTGTCATATAACCTGATTCGTTTATCTGAGGTTTTATCTTGAGCTTCAGTGCGACATCTTCTCTTGTATAAGTTATTGTACTTCCTGCAGTTCCGCTGATTATATTACCTGACGGGAAAGGAATTGTTTCACCGACTGTGATCTCAGCTTCCTCGTTATCTGTAGTCAGAAGATGCGGCGTTGACATTACATTTACAGCAGAATCTGTCTGTGCCGCATTGAGAATAATTCCAAGCGAAGGAATTCCGCCGCTGAGACCAAGACCAGGAATACCCTCGGTTCCGCTTATGACAGGCCCGACCATTCCGGCAACAAGACCGGGGGTAAGACTAGTGTCAAGGGCTTTTCCGAAGAATATCGGCATTTTCTCTCCACCTACGCTGACTTCAAATCCGCCACCGGTATAGGCATTACCGTATTCAAGACTGTCATCGACATTGACTTCCATTATTGCAGCTTCAACAAACACCTGCTTTCTTCTGATATCGAGCTTTTCGATAACTTTTTTGAGATTTCTGAAATCCTCAATCGACGATACTACAACAAGTGAGTTAGTTGACTCATCTGCAGATATCTGAACCTCACCTTCAAAAACATCAGTTCCCTTTGTTGTCTTGGCAGTAGTTCCGCCCTGAGCTTTTTTATTTTTTGATACCTGAGTAAGTGTCTTTACAAGATCTTCCGCTTTGGCATTCTGTAATTTTACAACATGTATCTCACCTTCGCCTTCGACCTCTCTGTCAATATTCTGAACAATTTCCATTATGAGGTTGTATGTCTGCTGAGTGCATAAAATTATCAACTGCTGGCTTCTTTCATCAGCAACCATCTGGAGATAGACATTTTCAGATAATGTTTCTTCGTCACCTTGAGATACCTGTGCCCTGCTGGAAGGAGGCATTCCCGGACCAGAAACTCCGGCAAGTCTCGGTGTGTTGTCAGTCGCATTTTTTGTTTTACTTGAACTCTTTTTTGAAAAATCCTTGAATATGTCATCCAGTATTTTCTTTGCATCAAGTGCCGCCACATGATTCAGCTTTAAAAAAAACAACTTTGCAGAATCAGATTCTGAAGGCTGGTCAAGTTCAGCAATAAGTGTTTTGACCTTTCGGATATTTGCCGCATAATCAACTACAATAAGTGTCTTGTCATCAAAAATAACAGCCGTCGCACTCTTATCTCTGAATAATTTCAACACCTTTTCCATATCTGTTGCTGTAACATACTGGAATTTTATAATAGTTGCGACCATCTTGAACAGATCGGGAACATCAGTACCCTTGTAAAAAGGTATCCTCATTTCGGGAATGCTCTTCTCTCTTGTTATTATTGTGAATTTCCCGTCTTCTGTAACGCTGAATTCATTCACAGAAAGCAAAGTCAAAAAGGTCTGGTATGCTTCATTCACTGTTACCTTCTGCGGAGCCATTATGTTTACTTTGGTTTTGCCGAGATTTTCAGGAATAATAAAATTCTTCTGTTTAAGTTCTGAAAAAAGCTTCACTACATTGATAAGGTCTTCATCTTTGAAATCAAGCTTGATCTTGAGGTTCGGGTCCACAGGTTTCACATCTTTGACCTCGATCTTGACTGCATCGACAAGCTTCGATGATTCACCATCTACAGCAGACTGATTGTCAAGAGCAGTTTTCGGTTTGGGTGGTGTAACAGTTTTTACACTAGGAGTATTTAATGAAGACTTGTCCTTGTCCTTGTCCTTTTCTTTGTCCTCACTTTCCTCTTTTTCGTTGCCGCTCTTCAGGTTCTTTGATAATTTAGGCATTACCGGTTTTTTCAGGTTCTTGAATCTGCTGTTGTTTAGATTCAGAGGAACTTTAACATCCTCTTCATCTCCCTCACCTGCTGCAGATAGATTGAAAAC
>DAOQAY010000205.1:0-3765 GCA_035354435.1 bacterium | reverse complement strand
GATCAGACTGCACCCGCAACCATTGGAATTTTTATTAGTATCTGAGCTTTCTTCATCATTTAATTTGTCAACATCAGCTGCATCAGAATCATTATTAACACTATCATCTGAATCGGAAACCGGATCGTCATCATTGCAACCGACACAAGTACCTCCGCACATTTCGGGTTTAGGAGACGGACATTCAGTATCAGTAACACATTTTGCCGGCTTTAATCTCAAAGGATAAGGATCATTTGTATTATAACCATCTGAATTACTTGAATCTTTGATATTTGCCATATTTTCAAATACATAATCTTTTGCTGTTCCGATTTTGGGCTTAACCTTATATCTTATGAGAACTGTATCGGTGCATGTCCAGTCACTTTCGTCACAACTCACCATTTTTGAACTTACTTTATAACCTGTTCCTGAAAGTGGAAAAACATTGTCGGCTTTATCAGGAATTAATTTCCAGTCATCATAAACATCCATCTCAGCAACATAATGAGTCGCCATTTCTGTGGATCCGGGAATATATTCAAGCTGAGGATCAAGTTCGTCTGTCACAACAACATCTTCAGCATCCTCATTTCCCCAGTTTTGAACTTTGATAAAATAATAAAACTCTCTTGCGCTGGTTACAGTTTCGCAATAATAATACGGTTCTTTGCCATCGTCATTTGAAGGGCACGCACAGAAATGTTTTTCACGGTCATACGGAAAATTGAACTTCGATTTTGTCGTATCACTTGCTTCAGGAGGAATATTAAAGTCAGTTCCCATAAATTTGTTGTCAGTTGAAACAACCATAAAATTGGTAAATATCTCATCCTGATTCACAGAAAATTCTATTTTCATTTCTGTGTCACCTTTTTTAAGCTGTTCCTGAAGATTCTCGTTTGATTCAGAATCAAGGATAAACGAATCGACATCAATCCCGAAATTGATACCTTTACCGTCAACACCTGAAACACATTGAATTTTATCAGATTCCGCAGTGTCCGGACTCCAGTTAGCAACAGATGATACCGAATTAAACACCTCGACGAAAGTTCCCATGATAGGATTGCAGATATTATTAAGTCTGAATTTACTCGCAGATCCTTGACCCTGAAGAAGAATCCCTTCAGGAGGAAGATTGCTGTCACTGAGCTTCGAATCACCTTCAGCGATCATTGTTGTAATATAGACGACAGGCCATTCAGGCAACTTAAATCCGGTTACTTCAGCAACAGATTTATCACCATGAACAAAAGAAAGTCCATTGTAAAAATATACCCTTTTCGGTCTTATATTCTTCGAACGGTACACAAGAAACACAGCCCATGAACTCACCATTGTGGTTCTGCAGCGGTAAAAGTCATGCTCTGTGCAATCAAGATCGCTGAATGTATAGTCACCGTAATAAACCTTCTCTTCCGATTTTTCAGCTTTTGCATTTTCCTCGTATATTTTGACAAAAAAATCAGTAATATCAGTTCGATAAGTGAAATACCCGAGTTCCTGATCTGAAAGAACCTGTCCAGATTCCGTTTCTGAGCAGCCAGTTATCACATCACTGGTGAACTTCAGACTCTCAAATTCAAATGAGTTTTCATCAGTCAGCAGTTTTCCAGTTTCTCCGACAGTTACAACCTGCTCATAACTTACCGGATTCTCTGAACTTTGAGTGAATTTCAGCTTGACGCTGTTATCAGTCGGTTCATCAAGTTTTTCAGGATCGACCGCACCCATCCAGATCAGATAAGCCTTTTCAATTAGTGCATCTTCCGGAATATGAAAGTCAGTCAAAGTAAACACGCTTTCATTCAGACAGGTATCACCCTGCGGATTATCAGGATCATCGTCAAGCATTGTGATCTGATCGTCAATGTTGGAGTTGAACATTACAAAGAAATCCTGCCCGCCGTCTTCCCAGCTCATAACAGGCTCACCACCGATCATTTTCCCGATAATCTCAGCATTTACCACTGAAAAAGAAATCATACAAATCAGAATTGCCAGAATTTTCTTTCCGTTCATAAAATCCTCCGTACTCGAATAAAAACTGAATATAATCACTTCCCGCAAAACAGCGAATAAACCGGGATCAGGTGGATTCCATCAATTTCTGAATACTCTTCTCCCAGATAAAAAAGATAACATTTCACCTCTTTTTCAGACTGTCTTGCGAATTCTCTGAGGTTTGTAATGTCCTTACTGGAAGGTGTTTTTACTGATTTTATCTCAATTGCATGCAGAATGTTTTCAGACTCAAACACGAGATCGATCTCGCGTCCGGCGGAACTTTTGTAATAATAGAACTGATCTGTTTTTATAAATCCGAGTTTCCGTCTTTTTTCAAGTTCAGAAATGACAAAGTTCTCAAGAAGCTGTCCGTCACTCAGCCTTTGATTGAAAGACTCAATTATTCCGTTATCGGCAAAATATGTCTTTGCGGCTTTTATATATCTTTTCGCCGGACCGTACTGATATCCGTAAAGTTTGAAAGCAAGCTCGGACTGATATAAAGTGTTAAGATATTTTTTTGTTGTCGGAACACTCAGCGAAGATTCTCTCGCAAAATTGCTCACCTCAAGATGTGACCCGATAGATCGGCAGATATTTGCAAAAATTGCATACAGTCCTTCAACATTTTCAAGGTTGGAAAGCTGCATGACATCTCTGATAAAATATGTGTTTCTGTAATTTACAAGAAGTTCCTTTTTAGCATCTTTTTCATCAAGTGTGATTATCTCCGGAAACTGTCCGTAAGTTAAAGCCTCTTCAAAGTTTCGCATACCGTTCTTTATTATCAGAACATCAGCTTTTTCACCGAATATAGAGTGTTTCGGGTTTGAGATTTCTTCTCCCCAGCATGCTGTCGGCATTGAATAGATATTGATTCTGCCTGCGAGAGTTTCAGCCGCCGAATCAAGAAGCCCCAGAGAGCTTGACCCTGTCATAATGATGTGTGCATTTTCGTTATCTATTGCATATTTTACGGCTATCGTAAGCTTTGGAGCTCTTTGAATTTCATCAATAATACAGTGATTTCCAAGACTTTGAACAAAACCTTTCGGATCGCGCAAAGCCCAGTCATAAAAATCAAGATCATCAAGTGTCGCATATTTGTATTCCGGAAAACTGTTTTTCAGAAAAGTTGTCTTCCCGCTTCTTCTGGGTCCAATGATCAGAGCGCTTTTGTTTGTATCAATATCCATCCACCTGTTAAACATCTTTCACCTCCAGAATGGTCATACTTTCATTTTAGCGTGGTTAAACTGAAAGTCAACTTTCATTTTAGCGTGGTTAAAGTGAAAATCAGCCGTTCGGGATTTTATTTATTCTTTTCGGAGAATTCTCTGCCGGCAGTAAGTGCGGCGATGTTTGCTTTGATTATTTCTTCGCCTTTGCTGGCGAAAATATTCTCGACTCCTTTTTTCATGATGTTGAAATCAAGATCGATAAAAACACTTGCAGCACCGGCAAGAACCATGTTCATCCCTTTGAGATTATTAAGATCTCTGGCGATTTTGTCACCGTCGATCGCAATGTGTCTGGGAAGTTTCTTTATCTCAGCCATTACTGCTTCAATATCAGGATAATTATCAATATTCACAACTGGAACTGTGTTTGTAACAAGCCATCCGTCATGATGCAAGTATGGAAGATACCTGAGAGATTCCATTGGTTCGACACTGATGATAAGATCAGCTTTTCCTTTCTGAACAAGGTCACTGTAAATCGGTCTGTCAGATATTCTCAAATGGCTCTGAACATCACCGCCTCTCTGGCTCA
>DAOQAY010000204.1:0-3871 GCA_035354435.1 bacterium | reverse complement strand
AAGAAAATAGACAAATTGAAACTTTTTTCATTGTGGAGTATATTGCATGAAATTGGTTTTTTTATATTGCCGGGAGAGTTTTAATGGTTGAATTATTTGCTGGATTGGTGCTGGGCGGAGTGGCGTGTTCGGCTGTGACTTTTTTCTGGATGAAGGCAAAAAATGCGTCATTACTTGCCGAGTCTGAGGCAAAAGTGAAGATGACGGCTGAAAAGCTCGAAACCCAGAAGGGTGAATTCGAGTCGATGAAAAAGCAGTTCACCAATGAATTCGAGAATCTGGCGGCAAAGATCTTTGATGAAAAGAGTGAACGGTTCAAAAAATTAAATTCTGAGAGTCTTACAAACATTCTGAAACCGCTTGGTGATAATATCGAACAGTTTAAAAAGAAAGTGGAAGAGACTTATGACAAAGAGGCTAAGGAGCGGTTTTCACTGGAAAAAGAGGTGAAAAAACTGGTTGAGCTCAATCTGAAGATTTCTGTTGATGCGAACAATCTTACCAATGCGCTCAAGGGCGAATCGAAAACTCAGGGGAACTGGGGCGAGATGATCCTTGAAAATATTTTGGAAAGATCTGGGCTTGTGAAAGGGCGAGAATATTTTGTGCAGGAATTTTTAAAAGATGGCGACGGAGTTCCGCTGAAAAATGAATCTGGTCAGAAATTACAGCCCGATGTGATGATCAATTATCCTGACAATAGAAAAATAATAGTGGATTCAAAGACTTCTCTGACCGCTTATGTCAATCTGATGAATGCTCAAAATGATGAAGAAAGGTTAAAATATTCTGCCGAGCACATCAGATCCGTGAAAAAGCACATTGATGAACTGAGTGCAAAAAGATATGAGGATTTTGCCACGACACTTGATTTTGTGATGATGTTCATTCCTAATGAATCTGCATACATAACTGCTTTGCAGGCTGATTCTGGATTGTGGAATTATGCCTATGATAAAAGGATAATTCTGATAAGTCCGGCTAATCTTATAGCCGCTTTGAAACTTGTTGCCGATCTCTGGAAACGGGAATATCAGAATAGAAATGCCGAGGAAATCGCAAAACGGGGTGCGGCACTTTATGACAAATTTGTAGGTTTTGTCGATAATCTGACCGATATCGGGACAAATCTCGGAAAAGCCCAGAAAAGTTATGATAATGCTCTGGGTCAGCTTAAAGACGGCACCGGAAATCTGATAGGACAGGCTGAAAAGCTCCGTGATCTCGGGGTCAAACCGAAAAAGAATCTGCCGACGGGTTTGATAGATGAGAAATAATAACTCAAACCCTCACCCGGCAAAGCCGACCTCTCCCTTAAAAAAAGGAGAGGTGAAAGACTCGATGGTCGAGGGCTTTATCCATTTTTTCAATACAGTTTACGGTTCGGTTGCGATCGTCTGGAAAAACAGGAACGGTGTTGTAAAAGTTAAAGAGATCATGATCTCAAATTCTCAGTTTTCAGCAGAACAGAGAGTCGCAGTTAAATATCCTGATGCGTCTTTAAAGAGTTGCACGAAAGTGTCACAACTTACTGAAAATATTGTTAAATACTGCAACGGAGAAAATGTGGAATTCAAGCTTGATCTGCTTGATCTTGAAGAAATTCCGCAGTTTCGCAAAAAAGTCTATAACACACTTTTCAAAACAAAAAGGGGCGAAACACTGAGCTACGGCGAACTTGCATACAGATCCGGTTATCCGGGAGCCGCAAGAGCAGTCGGAACCGCTATGAAAAATAATCCATTCCCTTTCATAATTCCCTGCCACCGTGTCATCAGATCCGACGGAAGCCTAGGCGGTTTTTTCGGAGCTGAAGAAATGAAAAAGAAGCTGATTGAGAAGGAAAAACAATGAATAACGAGATAACTGTCCGCAAAGTGAACGGTTCCGATATGGGATCTGTGGCGGAAATTGCTGTGACAACATGGCGTGATGCATATAAAGGAATCATGACCGATGAATATCTGTACCGGCATGGTGTGGAAGACAGAAAAGCGAGTTTTCAGACTTTTTTTATGGAAATGGCACAAGAGAACAGCTCTTTTTTTGTGGCGGAAAAGGACGGAACTGTGATCGGATTTGCAATGTGCGGAAAGGCGAGAGACGATCTTGAACCGTTCAAAGGCGAAGTATATGCACTGTATGTCCATCCTCATTTTCAGAAATCGGGAGCAGGCACACAACTTTTCAATGAAGTGGGTAACTATCTGAATTCAAATGGATTTTATCCATCGATGCTCTGGGTTTTAAAAGATAATCACACAGCCGGCAGGTTTTATGAAAAACTTGGCGGAATTCCCGTCGCCGAAAAAACTGAAAAGTTCGGCGAAACAGAACTCATTGAAATTGCTTATGGATTTAAGAACCTGACATAGACTTCCACAACCATTTTTATACCTTATGGGGTATGATTCCTTATATATTCAATGTTTTTATACCCGAAAGGGATTAAAATTTGTGCGATCTTGAATAATTGTCAAAAACTATACGAAATCCCTGATCCTGTTTGGACACCGATACATAATTTTTCTTTTGAGCTTGAGTTAAAATTAGAATAGTATGAATTATCGGAGACTTGACCAAGAAAATAAGCGGAAGCAAAACAGTAGATGCCAAATTTGTAAATTTTCCAGTCAAAATTCAAATTAACAGATCCTCCAAGAAAAAGTATTGATAAGTTATCTTTATACCCATCTCCGACAGGTTTTATGAATTTTAAATATGTAGATCTGATCGCAAGAGGTGCCGAAAACTGAAAAACTTTACCAGAATATAACGGAATTCTTGGACCTATATCAAAATAAAAAAAGAAATTATTTCCTTTAAAGTCAATTGTCGGCCAAAATATTGATGAAATGCCTGTGCTTAAATAAAAATATTTCATTTCCACTCCAACAGAAAAGCCATAATGAGGAAAGAACTGTGTAAAAGTGCCGGAAAGATATGTGCCTAATTTGATTTCTTGGGCGTAAATATTCGAAGTCGATTGAATTATCCAAATAAATGCAATAGCAACAAACGCTTTTTTCATAACAGCCCCTTATTTAAAAATTCACATGTTTCTGAACTTAATAAAAAGGATTATCCTTCCCTTCGCAATTATTGTCAAAAATTATTGTCCGGCTTCTTCGGAGTCGAAGAAATGAAAAAAAGGCTGATAGATTCAATGTTTTTATACCCGAAAGGGATTGATTTTTGTTTGAATGATAAACAATAATAAAATTTGCGGTTTGAATCTGAAAACAGCATAATAATTATCTGATTTGGCACAACAAGGGTCGGAAAGGTTGCGAAATGAATCTGAGAAAAGCTCAAAAACCGATTTCAGAAATGACGGCGGATGAACTCGGGCGGCTGTTCCCGATTTCTCTGTCAGATCATGATCCGGCATGGAAAGATTCTTTTGAAGCTGAAAAAAGGCTGATAGAAGAGCTGACAGGAGTTGAGAACATTGTGCGGATATCACATGTCGGAAGCACTTCAGTTCCCGGAATAAAAGCAAAACCGATCATTGACATTCTTTTTGAAGTAGCTGAATTCTTTGATAAAACGGCATTTATAAAAAGATTTGTCGATGCCGGATACAACTATATTCCACAACCGAAAAATTCTGCTCCTCACATTATGCTTGTAAAGGGTTACACCGATTCAGGATTTGCCGGACAGGTGTTTCATATTCATGTCAGATTCAGTGGTGACTGGGAAGAGATCAAATTCTGTGAATATATGAGACAACACCTTGAAATTGCAAAAGAATATGAACAACTCAAAATTGAGCTTGCACAAATTCATAAATATAACCGCGAAAATTACACAAACGCAAAAACAGATTTCATTACAAAAATTAACGAAATAATTAGAAGCAGAGAAA
>DAOQAY010000203.1:0-3881 GCA_035354435.1 bacterium | reverse complement strand
CTTGTCAGCGATACTCTTGAATCTTTCTTTCCTCAGATCATAAATATCAATTTCACAGCCGGGATGGAGTCAGAGCTCGATTTTGTCGAGACCGGCGACAAGAACTGGCTTGATGTTGTAAGTGCTTTCTATGACACTTTTACCAAAGCGCTGGATTCAGGAATAACTCAGGTTAAAACTGACGGCAAAAAGAGAATTTATGCAGAAGATCCGTGTCCTAAATGCGGTAAAAAGCTCGTGTTGAGATGGTCAAAGAAAGGAAATCAGCCATTTTTAAGCTGTGAAGCGTTCCCGGATTGTGATTTCGCCGGATCATTTGAAAAAGAAGGCGAAATCGTCAGATTGAAAATAGTTGAACAGCCGAAAGGGGTTTCTCTTGATGAAAAATGCCCCAACTGCGGAAGTCCTCTTGTAATGAAAAAAGGGAGATTCGGCGAATTCAAGGCATGCAGTGCATATCCGAAATGCAAAACGATAATAAGAGAAGAAAAGTTCGTTGCAGACTGTCCCAAAGAAGGATGCGGCGGAAAGATAACGCAGAAAAGTTCAAAAAGAGGCAAAATATTCTTCGGCTGTACAAATTATCCTAAATGTGATTTTGTAAGCTGGTATGCTCCTGTTGAAGGCGAAAAATGTGAAAAATGCGGTTTCGCATATGTTGTAGAAAAGAAAAGATCCGGAAAAGTCTGTCAGAGCTGTGGTCATAAGCCCAAATGAAAATAGTTATCCTCGGTGCCGGACTCGCCGGTTCTGAGGCCGCACTGCAATTATCAGAAAAAGGAATTTCCATTGAACTTATTGATTGCAAACCGCAATTTTTAAATAGTGAAGTGTATTCCATTAACGGTCCGGCAGAACTTGTCTGTTCAAATTCACTGAAATCCGAAACTCCTTCAACTTCAAGCTATCTGCTGAAAGAAGAAATGAGGATAATGGGCTCCATTCTTCTTGATATTGCAAATAAATGTTCTGTTCCGGCTGGAGCAAGCCTTGCGGTAAACAGGGTTGATTTTTCTACACTTGTTGCTGAAAAGCTCAATAATGGCGGTAATATATCTTTTATTAAGGGTGAGAAGCTAAATAGTGTTACAGAATTAAAAGACAAATATAAAGCCGATTTTTATATTATTGCCACAGGTCCTTTGACTGGGTCTGAAATGCTTTGCTCAATCTCCGAAAACGGCGGATCTTTCTATGATGCGATAGCACCGCTTGTAACTTTTGAAAGCATTGATATGGACAAATGTTTCTGGGGAAGCAGATACGGAAAAGGAGATCCTGATTTCCTCAATATTCCTATGACAAAAGAAGAATTCACCGTTTTTTATGATGAACTGATCGAATCTGAGAAAATTGCCTGGAGCGGTGTAGAAAAACCGGAATTTTTTGAAAGGTGTATGCCTATCGAAGTTATTGCATCGCGCGGTTTTCAGACACTTGTTTTCGGTCCGTTCAGACCTATAGGATTTGAATTTAAAGGAAAAAGACCTTTTGCAGTTATTCAGCTCAGAGCTGAGAATAGTGAAAAGTCGGTGCTCAATCTTGTCGGATGCCAGACAAGGATGAAGCAGGGCGAGCAGAAAAGGGTTTTCAGATTGATCCCGGGGCTTGAAAATGCCGAATTTGTGAGATACGGATCAGTACACCGCAACAGCTTTCTCAATGCGCCGCTTGTTCTTGAAAACGGAGTAAGGGTCAAGGGAATGGATAATGTCTATGTCGCAGGACAGTTAAGTGGCGTGGAAGGATACAATGAAAGTATTTTCTCAGGAATGTGGTGTGCTTTTGAAATAATGAAAAAAATCAATAATTTAGAGAACATGTCAATTCCGCCAAAAGAAACGATGATTGGTGGAATACTTCGGAAAATGATGACAGAAACCGATAATTTTCAACCTGTCAACGCCAATTTTGCACTTCTTGACAATCCCAACCAGCTCGGCAAAAAGAACCGCAAGGAATTTTATGTAAAGGACGGGATCAAAAAGTTCAAATTCTGGTACGAGTCGATAAATTCTAACTGAAATACTGAGAAGTTCTGGCAAATGTGACTGCGTTTACACTTTCTGCACCATTCTGTTTCAGGAGTTTTGCAATGGTGTTTATTGTCGAGAATGTAGTACAGACATCGTCAACAATCAGAAAATTCTCGTTTTCAACAGGTCTGGTGAGTTTAAATGCGTTTTTCAGGTTTGTCTGTCTTTCAGCATAGGTTAAAGATGCCTGAGGTTTTGTTTTTCTTGCTTTCTTCAGGAGTTTATTGTCAAAAACGAGATTGTGACGCAATGCTATTTTGTCTGCTATTATCTCAGCCTGATTGAAAGAACGCCGGAATTTATCAAAGAATGTCATTGGAGGGAAGATGACAGTTCTCCCTTTAATTATCTCTTCCGGGATATTTCCGGCAAGGTTTGCGCCGATTATTTCAGCATAATATCTTACACGGCTGTATTTCATGACCGAAATGACGGTGGATACGGCTCCGCAATAAATGTAGTGCGAATAAATGGAATCAAAATAAAGCTTTTTGCCGTGACAGGAAAAGCACCTGTTATCAGACGGGATCAAATTGAAAGCGCCGCATCTGGAACATTTCCTAACAAGCAGAAGGGCAAATCTGCCGCATTCACCGCAAAAAATATTCTCTCCTGAAACAATGCTTCCGCAAATAAGACATCCGTTCAATTTAAAATGTTAAAAAGTTAATTACGATTAGATGATAATTTTCCGGGATAAGAAATCAATAAAAACAATTATTTTATTTCGATTGTTCCTGTTGCAAGTTCAAGACAGGTTCCGCCATCAACAGGTGTTGATATGTAAGTTCCAGATTCCAGTGTGACTTCAACGAGTCTGAGATCTGTTATCGTTGCCACAGTTTTCCCGGTAACAGGATCAAAAGAATCAAAAGAAATGGTTCCTTTCTGCTGAAAATAAGTTTTTCCAAGTGCCGTCATGGTTCCGGATCCATTATAAACCGGGTCTTCGAAAGCAAGTATCCGTTGATCGTTGTCTGCATAATTTGTTCCGGCAAGATCAAAAGAATCCGATGCAGACGGTGCCGCAAAAAGCTGAACCAGAATTTCGTCCTCAACAGCTTCACCGGTTGAAGGTGAGTAAACAGCTTTGTATGACCAGTAAGATTCTGATTCCATGACATCTACAGATTCAGCAGCACCGATAGTTATTGCAGTACAGTCAAAATCTGCACAAGCTGTTCCTTCAGCATTACATGTCTTATCAGCATCACATCCGTCACCGCATGTTCCGCCGCAGCCGTCATTACCGCAGATTTTCCCTTCACAGGCAGGAACGCAGATGTTGTCCCATGCGGCTGTTTCTATTTCATAGCATCCGCCGCCCGTAACAGGAGTAGACGAGTAGTCTTCAGCAATAGTGACTTCTATAAGCTTTGCAGAGACTGTACCTTTTGATTCTATTGTTCCTTTTTTTATTTTTGTGATAGTGAGAGTTCCGCTCTGCTGGAAGTATGTTTTTACATCTCCATCAATATCTTCATACACAAGAACACATTCAAGACATGTGCCGTAGTTGTTGTTAAGACCTTCAGCAAGGTTGTATGTTCCTGGAATGAGTTCAGTGATATCAGAATAGTCCTCTTTGTAGAACTGTACGAAAATTAAATCCTGAACGAACGGGTCACCGATTTGATCAGTCGGAGTTCCTTCATATCCGGTGAACCGTGTACTCAACGCAAGGTTGTCAAATGAAATACCTGTGCATTCGACTGCTGTATCACCGGTATTTCCTGCGTCTGTATCATTGTTTCCGGAATCATCTGTTACTGCATCGTCATCTGTTCCGGTATTGCCTGTGTCGTCAGCATCTGCTGTATCTCCGGTATTGCCGGTGTTACCCGA
>DAOQAY010000202.1:0-3924 GCA_035354435.1 bacterium | reverse complement strand
AGTATAAATGTATATGTTTTGTCTTGAGGCGGACATGAAAAATAAAGAAAAAATACTTAAACTTGTTAAGAAAAAAGGAATGGTTACAGCAAGTGACCTTGAAAAAACAGGTGTTTATAGAAATCTGATATACGCAATGTGTGATGAAGGTCTTCTTGTCCGCCAGAGCAGAGGACTATATTCAGCATCTGACACCCAATTTTCAGAACATTTTTCGCTGATCGAAATATCAAAATGATCACCCGATTCAGTTATCTGCCTTATTTCGGCACTTGCAGTTCACTCCATCACAACACAACTTCCGCACGAAGTATGGATAGCTGTAAAAAGAGGGTCGTGGATTCCTAAATATGATTCTCCGCCGGTAAATGTTACTGTTATCTCAGGAACGGCTTTTGATTTTGGAATTGAGAAACGGCTTATAAACGGAGTCGAAATAAGGGTTTACAGCATTGCGAAAACTGTTGCCGATTGTTTTAAATTCAGAAATAAGATCGGTCTGGATGTCGCTATTGAAGCACTTAAAGAAGTTGTCAGATCGCGAAAAGTCTCAGTCGATGAAATTATGAAAGCCGCTGATATTTGCAGAGTCGGTTCAGTTATCCGTCCTTATCTTGAGGCAATAATATGAAAGAAATTAAAAATGCCGGACATTCTGCATATTCAAAACTTCTTGATATTTCAAAAGCCAGAAAAGAAGATTTTTCTTATATTTTAAATCGTTATGCCACCGAAAGGTTTTTGTTCCGTCTTTCCATATCTGAATATTCTCAAAAATTTCTTTTAAAAGGTGCAAGCTTGTTCCTTGTCTGGAAGAAAAACAACTTTCGAGTGACCCGTGATACTGACCTGCTTGGGATTGGCGAATACAATATAGAAAAATTGGTTGATATTTTCAAAGAGATCTGTTTGATTAAAACTGTTCAGGATGACGGTGTCAAATTCTTATCTGAAACTGTGTCGGGGCAGCCTATCCGTGCTGAAATGGAATACGGTGGATTTCGTATCAGCCTGGATTGCCGGTTACATTCTGCAAAAATATCATTGCAGATAGACATAGGATTTGGCGATATTGTTATTCCTTCTCCTGAAAAAGTGAATTATCCTGCTTTGCTGGATTTTGAAGCACCGGTTCTAAATGCCTACACCAGATACACGGTTGTTGCAGAGAAATTTGAAGCTATTGTCCGGCTTGGAATAGCTAATAGCCGGATTAAAGATTTTTATGATCTGTGGATTTTAAAGAATTATTTTGAGTTTTCACCTGAAATACTTCAAAAAGCAATTGCGGAAACATTTAAAAGAAGAAAAACTGAAATTCCAAATGATATTCCTGTTGCATTTACGCCAAGATTTTATGACGACCCTCAGAAAATAACACAATGGAAAGCATTCGTCAGAAAAACCAGAGCTGAACCGGAAAAATTATCATTTGCCCAGATAATAGCTGAAATTTCAGAGTTTATTTTGCCTGTGGTAAGATCAATTGTTTATAACAGAGGAGTTCTGTTCACAACTGCAAAAGCTCAGGAAAGGAAATAGTTTATGCGCTGCTTTGAATTCGTAAGCAAACACCTGTTTAATTCGTAGGGGAGGGAGTATTTTCCCTTGACAAACCATAATTTGCAAGGTATTGTTGCCTGAAATTAAGATATTTGAAAATTATATGCAAAATATTGCAAAATATGCGTGGAGGTTGCGATGCTTGTTGATTTCACTATAAAGAATTACAGATCATTTAAATGTGAGTCCCTTTTCAGTATGGTTGCTGAAAAAAAGAAAGAGGATATTTCCAACAACCTGTTCAACATTTCTGAGGATAGTGATATTTCTCTTTTGAAAACGGCTGTAATTTATGGTGCGAATGCTTCTGGAAAATCAAATCTTCTGCTGGCTTTTGATACGCTGAAAAACTTCATCTTGAACTCAACTGATTTGAAACTCGATCAGGAAATTCCTTATTACAAACCGTTTGTGCTTGATGTTGAAACCAGAAACCAGCCAATGCTTTTTGAGATTGAGTTTGTTACAGCTGAACCGATGAGATATAGATACTCTGTTGAATTTGATAAAACTCAGATAATTTCAGAAAAATTGGTTTTCTTTCCTGAGAAAAACGGACGGAATCTTTTTGAAAGAGACGGCGTAACAGGTAAATATATTTGGGGAAGAGATCTGAAAGGCAAAAAAGAATCTCTGACTGGCGAAGTGCTCAAAAATGTCCTCTTTCTTTCAAAAGCTGCGAACAACAACGAAAGCGATGAAAGATTGAAAACCATTTACAGATATTTCAGAACCGATTTTATGTTTCATACGGCGGCTGATTCATCAAGAGCCCAAGTCTATTTCACGACCTTAAAGTTGAACGATCTGTTAGAGAAGGGGTTCAACGAAAGTCTGATAGAATTTTTAAAATCTGCTGATCTTGGTATTTCATCAGTAAGGGTGAGGAAGGAAAAAATAATAAATGATCTGTCAACCAAAGTTGATATAGGTCACAGAGTTTTCAGCAGAACGAATGAAACAGGAGAAGATCATTTTTTTCAATTGCAGGACGAATCTGCCGGAACAATAAAAATGTTTGATCTGGCAGGGAAAATTATTGACACTTTGCGGAATGGGAATGTTTTAATAGTTGATGAACTTGACAGCAGTTTCCATCCTTTGATGTCTGAATATATCCTTTCAATTTTTAATGACCCTGTTAAAAACCCGAAAAATGCTCAATTAATTGTTGCCACACATGATGCTTATCTGCTTGATTCAGAAAAGTTACGGCGCGATCAGATATGGTTTGTTGAAAAAGACCAATATGGTGCCTCAAATTTATACAGTCTTGATGAATTTGAAAAAAGCGAAGTAAGAAAAAATGTTCCATTTGACAGATGGTATCTTTCCGGCAGATTCGGAGCATTACCGCTCATTGACAAAAAACTTTTCTCAGCAGTTGAAGAAAAGGAGTGATCAATGCCCAAAAAAAGACTGCAATCCGTAAGACAATACAAAAAACAGATAGTTATTGCTTGTGAAGGAGAAAAGACTGAACGCAATTATTTAAATAGATTCAAGATGCTATGCGAGCTGGAAAATGTTGTTAAAGTGAAATTACTGCCACATGAACACACTTCAGCAAAAGAACTGGTAGAAGATGTTTTGAGATATAAGGAAGCTGGAAATGATGAACTTTGGATAGTATGCGACAAAGATGGATATACAAAACATCATGAAGCGTTTTGCACTGCAAAAGAAAAAGGTGTGAAAATTGCATTTTCAAGCATCAGTTTTGAATACTGGCTGTTACTGCATTTCAAATATACTGCTCATTCATTTACGAAATCGAAAGATGTCGAGGATTACCTGAAAAAGATGGTATATCTACCAAAATATGATAAAGCCGATGAAAATGTGTTCGACAAAATAAAGGATAAAACCCAGACTGCAATCGATAATGCTAAGAAATTACGAAAGGCAGCAAAAACGGCAAATTATGATAACTGCAAGATATACGAACTCAATCCATACACCAATGTTGATGAACTTCTTTATGCTATTGAGAGTCTGCGATCGGAATATCAAAGAAATCCTGCGTTTTTGTTTAAATATTAATGAGGAACAAAATGAAGAAAACTTTAATTATCATCGCTGTTGTGCTGGTTGTTCTGATCGCTGGCGGTGCGATCTTTTTCAAGGTGTCGCTAATGAAGATGAACGAGGAGATCGACCGTGAATTCGCAAGTATGCCGCAGATAGATGTCGCTTCGATTCCTGATGGTGTCTACAGTGCCCAGTGGGGTCGTTTTGTCGTGAAAGCGGATCTCGATGTGGTCGTTTCAGGCGGCGTGATCGAAAAGATCAACATAAAGAAAATGGAAAGCGGCAAAGGTTACGAAGGACTTGAAATCATTGACAGAATAATCGGCAGTC
>DAOQAY010000201.1:0-3937 GCA_035354435.1 bacterium | reverse complement strand
TCGTGAGCAAGCCCGGAAACAGCTCTCCAGCTCCTCTGGGCATACTGATGCAACGGAAGAAATTGTTCTTCTTCAGCATTTAAAACGCTGAAAAAAACCGAAAATATGATAATCGTAAAGAATAGTCTAAACTTCATGCCCGATATTGTAAAAGCGGATCGATTTTTTTTCAAGTTATTTGGTGCTTTATTTAGATGGTTTTAAAACATCTGTGAAATTTGTCAGCGGTTAAAAGATTAGTTTATTTCTGCGGTAAGTGTCAGATAAACGAAAGAATCCGACTCAATTGACTTGATCCTTTTAACGACAGATTTGGTGAAAACATTTGTTGTTCCATTCCTTTCCCATGAACCGTAAAGAATGTCCTCGAAGAAGAATGTCTGCGAGTAAGCTCCAGCATTTATAAATCTGAAATTTGCGATATCGTTATATTGAAGTCCTATTTCAACATAAACTCCCGCAACTCCTCCGGCAACAGAAAAATCTTCGTCGAAAAGCATTTTGTTCACAGAATCGGCAGCATCAAAAAATGAAGTTTTAACATAGTTTTTGAATGGTGTCTTATCATTGTCGACATTGTCTTCAGGAATAGCTTTTGTATAGTCTTCGCCAATTATTCCGACTCTCGCCACTGCCATTTTTGAAGGAATACTTGATGGAACTACTGTTTCGATGTTGTCTATTTTAACCGTGAGATTCTTCAATGGAATCAATTGTTTTCTGTTTATTTCAATATCACCTTCAGTGTATCTGCCGCTTTTTTCTTTCAAAAGTGACCCGGACATGTTCTCTATTGTGGAAAAATTTCCCGGATTAGCAGGATCATTAACAATATCAATTACATCACAAACTGCGGATGTCACATCATGCATTGTTCCGACTGCCGCCTGCATATTTGAGGGTTCATCTGTAGCCTCAACTGTGTAAAAACCTGTTTTTTCTCCTGTTTTTATTCCAAATACATTTGTTTCAGTTCCGGTCTGCTTTTCAATAGTAATAAACGGCGAACCGTAATTTTCATCTACCGGCTGCAACGACTTTTCAGCAATACTCAGAACATTTTCAACAAGAGCACAGTAATCATTGGTAACAAGTGCCAGAGCAATATCAAAAACATCGCCTATATTGTTCTCGATTTTATCTATAATGTCTTCCGTATCATGTTCATAACCATTATATGAAAGGAACATTTTTCTTTTCGCCATAAGTGACATATCTTCAAAAACACCATAATACATAGGAATATCAGGATGATATGTCAGATAAGGAGCGCCATTGTTCTTATCTTTTTCGTGAAGCGGCATATAAATCTTAAAGGGATAGAACAGTTTTACCGAACTGCCGGCTTCATGGCAGGAACAGCCTGAAGCGCCGATACAGGTAAACTGTGAACTCAGCTTGATTCCTCCTTCTCCCGTTCCTGAAGTTTCGCCATTTGTGCTGAAATATACTTTTTTAAGTAACGGAACATATGCCGTTTCGTATTTTATCAAATCGACCAGATCAGGATAAAGCATTGAATCTTCAGGGCTTACATCTTCACTTTTGTCAGCTGCAGAATGATCTGCCTCTTCAACAGCAGGTTGTGAGCTGAAATCTTCTGTCGCCATATTTTCGGGAAGTGCAGTCGAACAGCTTACATTGCTCGACGGATCTTCGGTGTTCACAACACTGTTTCCGTTGTTATTATAGGCTTTCTGAAGTTTTGCACCGGTAAAGTCCTGATTTTTAAGGACAAATACTTTTGCAACACCTATTGCATTTCCAGACTGGGAAATATTTTTTGTTATGAAAACATTTTTTTCAAATGCGTTAAATGCAATGAAGTTTGTCAAAACGGCATCCTTTTCCATTCCTTCCACAGATATCTTCTGAACTGATCCGTCTTCATAGCCGGTTTTTTCAACATAATCTCCGTCACTGCCAAGTCTATACAGCGAATCTCCCAGGAAAAGTTCTGAATTTTCGTTAGCATCTGCGTATACAAAAGGAATTTCAGATATTTTCTCACCTGTTTCAATATCAAATACAAAATATCTTCCATCACCGAGAGTGTCACTGCCGCCATGAACAATGATTCTGTTTCCGGCGATAACAGGTTTGAAATTTATACCATAATTCAGCTTCAAATTGTTTTTGTTATCGGAAAGATCGAACTCTTTTAATTTTTCACCGGTAAATTTATCAAAAACTCCGAGGAAATAGCTGAGATCCGTTTTCTGATAAGTGAAATATATCTTATCACCGTTTATTACAAAAGATGAAACAGCTGCATATTCTTCTGAAGTAAGAAAAGGTATTGTATAAATGATACTTTTATCCTCACATGATTTTAACTTTGCAACAGCACCCGAGATTCTCAGCGCCATAAAATCATGAACTGTGTCATAAGAGGAAGTGTCGTCAAAAAGATAAATGACTCCATTTTCAACGGTCATTTCTTTCTGTGTAAGCTTCCATGTTCCTTTCAGATCTGTGAAAGCCAGCTTTCCTGAACAGAAACTGACACCGAACCCTGATTCAGAAAAAATGAGAAGCCCGTCTTCAGTTAAAAGATCTCCGGCAGAATTCTGGTTGTTTGTTTTCTTTATAACCTCTTTTCCACTGCACTTTATTACCGGCCATTCTGTCAAATCTTCACTTTCAAAGAAAATCTCGCCCGTTTTATATTGAATGAACGAAATCTTTCTTCTTTCCCTGCTGTTTATATCTTCCCACGGTTTGGCAGTATATGAAGAAACAACTGCGATCGTATCGCCCACTGCGACAAGGTTGTTCTGAATATCGAGAGCATATTCTCCGACTTTTACAGTCCACTTTTTTTCAAGTGTTTTAATGTCATAGGCATGAAGATTCAGCACTTTATTGACGACAGGAAGAGTAATTATTTCACCGCTGCCGTAATCGACATCATGAGTTTCATCTTTTGCCTCGTAAGTGAGAATATAAAAAGTATTTCTGAATATCAGCGGATAAGTGCCGACAATCTCGCTGCCGAATTCAAGAACAGTTGAATCCCCTGTAATGTAATCAGCATCTTCAACCTCATTTTCATCATCAGAAACAGCAGAATTGTCATCAGAAATTCCGTCAATGTCATTCACAGTGTCATCATCACCTTTTTCCGTTTTTGAAGATTTATCACCGCATGAAACGGAAAAAGCCAAAACCGACAACAAAACCCATAATAACTTCAAATAGTTACGCATGCCGCCCCCATACAAATTCAATCCAAAAAAAATAAAACAAAAACTAGCGATTATAATTTTGAACGCCCAATAAGCAATAATTCAATGAATTTTTTCCAGATACGCCTGTTATTTCAATACTCAGGCAGTTTTTCTTCCTGTGGTGTACTTATAAAGTTCGTATCCGCCGTAAAGAATAATAAGCGATATCCACTGGCTTGTTGAAAAAAAGAGAAAACTACCTCTGATATCGAATCTGAGAAATTCAATCAGGAATCTGGTGATTGAGTAAAGAATGAGAAATATTGCGGCTATGTTACCGGGATTCCTTGGTTTTCCTGTGAACATGAGCTTTATTAGTATTGCAAGTATTATCAGATTTGATGTCGAATGTATAAGCTGTGTCGGAATTATCGGCTGAGTTTCGGTGAACAGACTTGTGTGATCGGGATCTATCTTGTAAAGCAGAAACATTGTCCTTGAGCCTTGAGGAAAACTTATACCGAAAAGTTTTGACGGTATTCCGAAACAGCATCCTTCAAAAAAACACCCTATTCTAGTAAGCCAAAGACCGTTTGCAACAACAATCGCCGCCGCATCCGCCGTCAGAAGGAACTTTTTCCAGTCTTTCGGATAATTTGCCATTGTCGTCAAAGCTCCGGCAAGAAAACCGCCCAGAAGTCCACCGTAAAACACATGCCCAGAAACAAAAGGATTGAGCATCACCGTGAAAAGATAGCTTATTCCGT
>DAOQAY010000200.1:0-4004 GCA_035354435.1 bacterium | reverse complement strand
ATCATAAAAATAAATGATGCAAAAAGGGTTTTCGGCATTGAATCCTACCGGGAACTGGTTGAAAAAAAGATGGTCAAGACATTGAATACTGTTACAGGCGGCGAGGCGATTCAGTTGATACATCTGACTGAAAAGGGACGGGACTATACCAGAAAACATCTGACTTACGGCAGTCTTTATACATGGAACAGGATGCAGATAAAGCACGATCTTGAGCTTTCAAAGGTGTATCTGGGTCTTTCAAGAGAGGAAAGAATGTCATGGCGCAACGAAGGTCAGATACGGCTTTTTTCAAAAGGTGAGATACGGGGAATTGACGGAAGTTTTGTGAAAGACGGCAGAAAAATAGCTGTTGAAATTGTGACACCGAGCTATCCCGCTTCAAAACTTTCTGCGAAGATCGAGATGATAAATCAGCATTTTGACGGAGTGGAGATAAGAAGTGTATAGTGAAGAATTATTTAGAAGAATAGTGATCTGCGGCGGAATATTTTCATTAAAACTGTTCCCGGAAAGCACGGCAGGAACATTAAGAAAATACATTTTAAGAAAGAATGAAGTTGAGATAATTACAACCGGAAGAAGGCGTGATACAGGATATCTTTTCAAAGTGAAGGACAGCTTTATTGAAAATTATTATGAACCCGATGCCAGAAGAAGATCAAGAATATTGACGGCAGAAGGGGCAAAAGAATTCAAAAAAAGAGTATATGAATATATAGAAGCGAATTCAGCAAGTCAGAGAATTTCAAACAACTACCGGAAGGAATGGTATAACAGGATCTATGAAGATGTGCTCAACGATAATCAGTTTTCAAACTACACAAGATATGTGATAAGCGACTATAAACTGTTTGTCTGCTTCACGAGAATTCTGGCGACTTTTGAACAGGGAGTATCGATCATTCCTAAAAAAGAGGAGGCTGAATTCTGTAAAGAACACGGACTTCTAGGACACAGGGATGTATCAAACGGAATAACTTTCGGGTACAGCTACAGCAGAAATAAGGTTATAATTCTGGTATCTGATTTCATGAAAAGTGAGAAGTCTCTGATAAATATACTGGAATATTACAACAGGAACGAGTTCGAGATACTGATCTATTCTTTCCGTCCCGCTGAATTATTTGAAGAAAAAATGAGGTCAAAATTCTTTAAAGAGTGGGGGACGGTCCCGAATATGACAGTAATAAACAATCCATATCTGAACAGATTTTTCGGAGAATACTGATGAATGAAAAGATGAAATTCGGAGATAAGATCGCTGCTGAAATGGTGAAAAGCATATCTGAAAATCTCTTTTCACTTATCACCGGAGGGATATCGGCCGCGGTTATCATTATTCTTTCAGTCACTCTCCTTTTTTATCTTTTTTCAAAGGTCAGGAATCCGGTGAGTATAAAAGTTCCGCTTATAATATCACTTGTTGCAGGACTTGTTTTCTCAGGCGGTTTTATATCTGCGGCGATGCTTCCGCTTTACCTGAAGATCGGAAAATGGAATGAATTCATGACAGGAGTTTCAATTCTTTCATATTTCGGATTTATTGCATATTCAATGCTTATTGCAAATTACTTTGGGAAAAGAGCGCTCGGGAAATATTCTGAAAACATAAGTGAAAAAGGATTGATCCTCGGAATAAGGAACATGCCTGACGGCGGGACCGCCATAAATCCCAAATGGTTCTTCATGGATTGGAAGAGTCTTTTTACAAATGCCCTGGTACTTGGCGGAATAGGATCGGGTAAAACTTCAGCGGTACTTCTTAAAACAGTCCAGCAAATACTAATGATGAAAGAGAAAAGACCGGCGGTATTTGTCCTTGATATCAAGGGCGACCTTTATGAGACGGTAAGGCTCTGGAATCATGAAAGACATTCTGATCTTGTTTGTTACGGCTACGGGTATGAACCTGTGAACATTCTCGGAACGGAGAATATACTTAAAACCGTAAACAACCTGTCAAAAGGATTTGAATTCCTTGATGAATCGGGATCAAAGGTAAGCTATTATCAGGAAAAGCAGAAAGATTATCTGAAATTTGTGATAAAGCTTCTGCAGTATTTCTGCAACCGTCCCGGAAAACTTGAGACAAATGCATACCTATATAACAGATACATTAAATACAAGTCCGATTCATCAAAATCCTTCTGGCTTGTAATGACAACGGGAACAAAGTTGCAGGATATGAACTTTTCAGCAACTCCGTCCTTTAAAAACCAGCCGGTAAGTTCCGACACGAAAGAATTTCTGGAAACAATGAAAGACCAGGTGAGCCTTGTTACGGCGGACGACTTCACCATTTCCGACATATTCACGCTACTTAGCGATGTGAACCGGTCTAACGGTTTTTTCTACTACTGCCGTGAATATCTTGCTGTATTGAAAGAAGTTCCCGAATTCAGTGATATTTATGGCGGATGCTCCTGTTATTCAGATTTCCAGAATGCGTTGGCTGATTACCGTAATTTCATCTTTGACAAGGATTTTGAAAAGAACACTTCAGGGTTGAAATTCCCGCTGTCAACCCTGTCCGATGAATCCATTTCAAAGTATTTCAATGCAAGAGGGAAAGCGGTCGATTTCCGGAAAGACATTGATGAAGGGAAGATAATATTCGTGAATGTCCCCGAAGGGGATCTGGGAAGTGAAGTTGCAAGACTTGTGGGAATCCAATTCCTTTTCCAGTACATATCGACACTTAACAGGCGGAACAGCATCATGTCGGAAATGAGCAAGGACAGACCGGTATTCATTCTGATCGATGAGTTCTTTAAATTCATAAATAAAGAGATAATGAGCTTCACAAGTACGAGCAGATCTGCAAAGGCGGTTAATATACTGCTCGGTCAGTCACTTGGTCAGTTCCCGGAAGAATACAGGGAATCTCTTAAATCCAATCTCAGAACAAAGATAGTGTTCAGCATAGGTGACGAAGTGACAGCCGAATCAATGAGCAGGTATCTTGGGGAAAAGATAATTTCAAGAAGATCAAGCTCCCGTTCTTTCGGACCGAACGGATCTACAAGTCAGGGGCAGTCGGAACAGTCGGACAGGAAAATTAAGGTGCATGACCTTATCGAGCTTAAACCGTTCATGGCGGCGACAAGTCATTTTGACGGCGAAAAGACCGTTCCTGCTGAAATTGTGTCATTTCCTGCATGGTTCCAGAAAGGATTTAATATCTTTCCTGTCGAATACTTCATCATTGAATATGAAGCGGTTCCCGGAACGCAGAGGGTGCTTGAATTCTTTCAGACAGCAAGAAGAAAACTGAAAAAGCGGAAAGTGAAAATGTCGGAACTGACATTCTCAGGGAGTATTATTTTTTTCAGTCTTTCATATACCTGTGAAGTTGATGAGAATGCCGCTCAGTATGCATTGAGCGAAGCCGGTAAATGCGGAAAATACAGGATGCAGAGATTTTCATGCAGCTATGATGAACTGCTGGACAGGAAGAGAAAGCAGAATATCCCGAAACCCAATGTCGCAACATTTGTTGCTATTAATTGATTTTAATATTTTATCAGGAGAATATCATGATGAAAAGCCGTTTTTTTGCATTGATCGTTCTTATTACATTCTCTTTTTCACTTCAGGCACAGCTTGTTGTTGCGGCTCCCAATGTCGAAACCGCAGTATCAAATCAGACCGTCCAGATAATGAGGCTCGGTCTTGAAGAGAAGATAAGACAGTATAAATACTATATGGAGTATATCTCACAGTTCACACAGATAATCCAGACCGTGAACTTTGTTGCAGGAACCATAAGAAACACCGTAAGGCTCGGCAAAGTCCTGAAAGACCGTGATGCCGGTGACTGGCTCGATGATGCTGAAAAATCTTTTTATCAGGCAATGCCTGAATTTGCTGAACTGAAAGAAGAGCTTTCCGATCTGAAGGGACAGGGGAAGGCTATAAAGAAAGGAAAATACTTCGATTATGTTTCAAAATGGGATCAACAATCTTTGAATTATTATGACAAACTGGCTGATAATTACGGT
>DAOQAY010000199.1:0-4007 GCA_035354435.1 bacterium | reverse complement strand
CACTTTTGAAACAGATAAAAACTCCAAACTTTATAATTTGAAATTATTTGAGGAACCCGATGGAACACTCTTTCACGGCAACAATTAGAAGCATTTTAGAAAAAAGCTATGGAATAAGATCTGAAGAAATATTTCAAAACAGTCTTTTAATTCAATATATTAATGAAAAAACCCGCTCAGCGAATAAAGGGTCAAAATCCAGATCTAGCTTTGCAAATTTATATGCTATTTATGTGCTTGTGGAAGATTATTTAAAAAAAGGTTTAGATAAAAAGGGGCGTTATTTAAAATATGAGGGAGCTATATTCAGCGATCTTTTTGAAAGACAAAGGGCACTTCCTTTTGGCGATAAGCTACAAAATCATGCTTTAAATCATCGTATGAATTCAGAATTCAAGAAATTTTTTCCAAAATGTGGATTTGAGCCGATAGTTCGTCAAACGAATAGATACTGGATTAATGAGAAGTTTTTAAAAATAAAAATCAATGGAACTCAATATAATATTTCACAAGAGATTCTTGAGATTATAAATAAATATATTGAAGTAAAAAAAGCTTCCTTTAGTGAGTTCATAAATAATCTCAAACAGATGCAAGAAATAAATACAAACGACGACAGAAACGCTCCCAAACTTATAATCAGCTTGCTATCTCCTAAAGTCGATGCTCGAATTTTTGAAATAGTTTCATATTCGATTCTTAAATACCATTTTCACGATCAGAAAATATTTTGGGGATTTGATATAAAAAAGCTTAACGAAGAAAATTTGAAACTTTATAAAACAGGTCGAACCAATGCAAATGATGGTGGAATAGATTTTGTTATGAAACCTCTTGGACGATTTTTTCAAGTTACAGAAACTTTAGATTTTAAGAAATACTTTCTTGATATCGATAAAATTGAGAAATTTCCTATAACATTCATAATCAAATCAGATGAAGATGTGGATGTAATCAAAAAAAAGATAGAAAAAAATGCGTATGAAATGTACCCAATTGAAAGAATTGTTGTTAGCTACATGAAATGTATAGAGGAAATTATAAATGTTCCTATGCTGAAAAGTTTTCTTGTGCTTTCAATTGAGAAAGGATTTTTGCCTAATATTATTGAGGAAATATTGATACAAAGCAAAGTGGAATTCAATTTTCAAGATGATGATGATAGTGATGACGAGTAAAATTCTTAAATAACAATCAATCACAGAGTAAAAGAAAAATCGTTGACAAGTATTCCGGGCAGAAGTGTGCTGTCTGTTGCTCTTTGTCCGTAAGTGCTTGTGCTCATTATTCTTTCCCGTTCCTTTGTCGCTCCGGCAAAGTTTTCGCCAAGTATCCGGAATATGGATTCGTCAAATCTCATGACATTGATGGGAGCTTTTATTATGCCGTTTTCGACCCAGAGCGCGGCGAATCTCGACATTCCTGTCACTCTGCAGCTTGTCCTTTCTGAATAGTTCAGGTAATGGACATTGTTGAGATAAACGCCTGTTCCGAGTTCTTTGAGTATGTTCGAAAAATGGATGTTCCCGCTGTTCATTTCAAGAGATACCGGCTCTTCGTATGCGTTTGCACCGTTTGTAGGAACATTAAATTCCTTCGAGCTTCTCGGACTGATAAGACTTCCGGCGTGTTTACCGTTTTCGATAAGGACAACTTTATCGTGTTTTATGAATCCTGTGGAATTGAAGTTGGGGCTGCTCCCATCAATGCTGTTTT
Organism: bacterium; assembly: GCA_035354435.1. Lineage (GTDB taxonomy): Bacteria > UBP6 > UBA1177 > UBA1177 > UBA1177 > JAKLDO01. Next base: position 2,291 of record DAOQAY010000199.1, on the reverse strand, counting down.
CAATTATTGACACGGAACTGTTCAATTTTACTTCATTTTCAATGAGTTTTACCAGAGAGCTGTTCTTTGTTTTCTGAGCTTTGAGACCGAATCCTCCCCAACCGAGCATTGCCATGAAATCATCAAGCGCCGCCGGGGCAAGGTAGACTCTGTATTTGCCGGGTTTTATCGTAACAGCATCTCTTTTCATAATATCGAGTTCGGTTTTAACTTTTTCCATTTTTTTCGAAAATTCCTGACTGTCCCACACATATCCTGCATATCCGGCTTTTACAGCTTTATCTGTCGTGTGATAAACACTCCAGTTGAAATTGAAGCTAGGTTTTTCGAACCAGTTCTTCTGTCCCAGACTATTTGCAAACCCGGCAACGATATTTCCACTTGAAAAAATGCCGACAAGGTCAAGCCCTTTTGCAGACTCAATGATCTCTGCAACGGTTTCATAAGTGTTCGGAAGTTTGCTGCTTTCAACAAGTTCGGTGGATTTTACTTCAGTCGAATAAAGGATATAAGGATCTTCATCGATCTGCCCCAGAGTTGCACGGAGATTCGTCACAGCTTTTTCAACAAGTTTTCTGTCATTGTCAAAATCAAGTGTCAGAGTGATATTTGCCGATGCCTGTTTTTTATTGCAGATAAGTGTAATTGAACAGAAATATTGTGAAATATTACCGTTCTGACGGATAAGATCATGATTGAGCCTTACAAAATCCGACTCTTCTCCGCTCAGGTTCAAGTACATGAATTCATTTGATTTTGTTGTTGAAACTGCAAAGTCTGACAATTTATAGAAATAATTTCTCATGATTATTCACCTCCGAAAACATCAACGCCGGAAAAAAGGCACACAGGACTCGCATGACCCACAAATATTGCCTGATTAGGCTCAGCTTTACCACAGTTGGGAACACCTTTTACTTCGAAAGTATCGGCATTCCCGACCATTTTGAGATTGTTCCAGAAGTATCTTGAAATACCGCGGTAATTTGGATTTTTGACAAGTTTCGTAAGTTTACCGTTCTCTATCAGCTGTCCCCATTCGCAACCGAACTGGAATTTATTTCTGGAATCATCAATCGACCACGACAGGTTGGTTTTCATGAAAACGCCTTTTTCCACGCTGCCGATCATTTCGTTGAAAGTCGAATTTCCCTTTTCCATGTTGAGGTTCGCCATTCTGTCAACAGGCGGTCTGTTCCAGCTTGAAGCACGGCTGTTTGCAACTCCCGGAACATTTGCTCGCATCTGAGAAATATTGCTTCCCAGAGCTCTTTTCAGCACACCTTTTTCGATCAGGAATTCTTTTTTTGCAGTGTTTCCGTCATCATCAAATTTATAGGTTGCAAATTCCCCGGCAACAGTCGGGTCAAATGTAATATTCAGAATATCACTGCCGTATTTGAAGTTTCCGATCATATCAGGAGTTACAAAACTGGTTCCGGCGTAATTTCTTTCGTCGCCGAGAATTCTGTCGATCTCAAGGGGATGTCCGATCGATTCATGAATTTGCAAGACCATCTGCCCCGGATCAAGGATAAGGTCCATTTTGCCTGACGGACAGTTCTGTGCATCAAGAAGTTCCCGTGCTTCGATGCCGAGTCTTTTTGCATTTTCTGAATTAAATCCTGTCTTTTCGAAAACTTCGATTCCGCCCTGCATTGCAACTGCAAAGCTGTCTAAACTCCTTCTTTGCACCACAGTTCCTTTTGCCGCGGTAAGAGAAAGATAAGGAATTATGAAGTCGAAATCCTGAACGGATTCACCGCCAAGAGATGTGATGTAATGAGATTTTTTTCTTATAAAATAGAGCGATGCTGTTCTATCAACGATATTTTCCTGATTCATTTTGCTGTTCAGAAGCTTCAGATATCCGATCTTTTCTGGAAGGGTCTGGGTTTCCCATGGGATTTTCACGGGACTTGAATATGTGCCTGACGGATTAAGCTTTTCGATTTTAGAAAAAGGAACAACGCTGTGCTTTTTATTAAACTGCGCCCAGTGCTGAGCTTTTTCAAAAGTTTTCTTGATACCATTTTCTGTCATATCGGTCGAAGCCGCATAACCGCTCCCGTCACCGGAATAGACTGTTATCATATATCCTGAATCATTGTCAAAGCTCACCGGAGCAAAAACGCCACTGCGGACTGAAATGCTCTCAGAATAGCTCGAAACTATCCTTATCGTTGCAAACTCACCGTTTTTTACCAGTTTTGAAAACCAGCCTTTGATCTTTTCAATATCGAACATGATCCCTCCGTTTGAAAAAACATTTTCCACAGTCTATCGGTTTA
>DAOQAY010000198.1:0-4047 GCA_035354435.1 bacterium | reverse complement strand
TACAACAGAAAAACGAGTAAAACTGTCTGCATGAAAAAAGTTGAAGGAATGGAAAAATACTATTTCGGGTATGGAGAATGGGAAGGCAAATGGATGGTGTACCAGTTCAGAGCTGTTGCATTACAGGCAGTCCGTGATCTTGACTGCTACTGTGAAAAAGAAGGAGTCTGTCCGTTTGAGGAATAGCTTTCTATTTCAAAATCCATAAATTTTTAGTAATTCTTAAAATTGTATTTTACATATCAGTAAATATAATACCCCGTCACCAATTGTAAAAAAGACGGGTATATGGGTAGAATATTTACATTTCTTAAAATAAATGAAGATGAAAGAGGTCGTGCGCTGCTCCTTTTTCTTTATCAGTTCCTTGCTGTAGCTACAATGGTTCAGGGTCGTATCGTCAGAGATACACTTTTTCTCAAAAGATATGACTCGTCAAAACTTTCACTTATGTACATCGGTGTTGCGATAATTGTTTCACTTGCCACATATTTCTATATCAAGAAGAGCTTTTTCTACCGTATCGACAAACTGATAATCGGGACTTTCTTTCTATCGATCCTGATAACGCTGGTATTCCTTTTCCTTGTAAAAGCAGATGTCAAGATCGCTTTTCCCATGCTCTATATTTTCATTGAGCTTATGGGTGCTTTCATGATGTTCCAGTTCTGGTCATTTACAAACGAACTGCTTGATTCCCGTGAGGCAAAAAGAATACTCGGGTTCATCGGAAGCGGAGGAGTCATTGCAAGTCTTGTTGTCGGCGGCAGTGTCAGGGAAGTTGTGAAATACACCTCTGTTGAAAATCTTCTTATTGTGAACGCTTTTTTCATGATAGTCTGCATGTGGATAGTAAACTCTGTCGGTGTTAAATATCAGCTCAGACTTCAGAGAACTATTGTTGCGAAGACTGCGGCAAAGTTTACACAGAAAACAAAAATCAAAGTGTTTTCATCACCTTATGTGAAATATATAGCTCTGATGACTGCCTTCATTTTTGTTGTTGTAACACTGATTGATTATCAGTTCAAAATAGTTGCCGGAAAGAATTTCAGTGAAAAGGAACTCGCAGGATTTTTCGGTATTGTTTATGCCGTATTTGGAGGATTTTTCTCGCTTTTCTTCCAGTTCTTTGCGACATCAAGACTTCTAAGATGGAGCATTTTCATAAGTCTGGGCGTTCTCCCGATAATGATTACACTATTTTCATTCATATATGTCATTGTTCCTGAAACATGGGTCCTTTTTTCGTGGTCTGCACCTCTTCTGGCGATAACGATGGCAAGAGCAAGCGATTATGCTTTCAGATATACGATCAATGATGCTTCTATTCAGCTTCTTTACATTCCGCTCGACCCGAAGATAAAAAGCAGAGCAAAGGCACTCATCGATGGTATGGTAAAGCCTTTGTTTATCGGTATTTCCGGTATAATTATTTTCGTCATTACAAGATTTAAATTTGATGAGCATCTGATTTCCATTATTGTTCTCATAGTCGGTGCTGTCTGGATTTTGATGATACTCGCTATCAGAAAGGAATATCTGTCGGTTCTTATTGACAATATAAAAAAGAAAAGATTCGGATCGGGAGATATCTCAGTCAAGCAGAACATGCTGGAAAGCATCATAAATAAGGCTATAGAATCTGATGATGAAGAAGAGATAGTAATGGCTCTCGATATGATGGAAAAGGGCGGAATGTTCAGTTTCAGTCACGATTTTATTCCGTTGCTGAGCCATAAAAGTCCGAGGATAAAGATCAAGACGCTTACACTTCTTCGCAACATGGAAAGCAGATTCTACACATATGACATTCTCCGTTTGTTGAAAGATACTGATCCTGATGTTGTTAGAGAGGCTGTTCTTACATTCGGATATGTCCAGATGGAGAAATCAATAAATTCTCTTTCTCTTTTTCTCGACAGTCCATCAAATCCGATCAAAGGTGCAGCAGTAATATCGCTGATAAAATACGGAGGTGTTTCCGGTATTATGGTTGCGGCACCTCACTTGAAGGCGCTTACGGAATCTGAAGATGAAACTAAAAGATTTTCCGCTGCCTATATACTTGGAGAAATCGGTCAGAAGAACATGCAGCAGCAGGTTTTCAATCTGCTCAATGATTCAAGTCCTCTGGTCAGAAGAGAAGCCGTAAATGCCGCTGGCAAGATAGGTTCTAAAATATTTATTCCGAAACTGTTCTATATGCTTCTGGACAAAAATGTAAGTTTTGATGTATCAAAGACTCTTGCGAAGTATGGTGAACTGGTTCTTGTTCCTGCCGCAGATGTGCTTTCCAATCAGCTTGAAAGTTACAGGCTTAAAAGTGAAGTTGCCAGAATGCTCGGTGATATTTATTCTCCGAAGTCAGTTCAGCTTCTAATGAAAACGCTTGATACAAAAAGCGATGAAATGAGAAATATAGTACTTAACAGCCTTAAGAAGCTTATTTCAAAAATAGAGAATATTCCGCTTGACAACAATGCTTTAAAGATCATGCTCTATAAAGAGATTTACCAGTATTTTCAAATACTTTACTATTGTTCTAAAATCAGGCAGAAACTTTCTACGAACTATCTTGCAAATGTTCTGGATACTAAACTCCAAAACTGTTATCAGAGGATCTTCTCAATTTTATCGCTTATGTACGGCAATACACTTTTTGATAATGTTTACTTCAACATTACACAGAAATATGTTTCGAATTCACACAGATCTAACGCTCTTGAAATAGTTGATAACATGGTTGAAAAAGATCTGCGCCATATTATTCTGCCGCTTATTGAAATGAAGAACGAAGATGAAAAATTGAAACTCGGATTTGAATACTTCAAGATAAAACAGTCTGAAATTATTGAAATACTTGAAATATTCCTTACCGATGATTCTGACTGGGTGAGAGCGATCACTCTTTTTACAGTTGCAAAGGAAAAGATCATGGAGCTTTCTGACAAGATGGAGATATTTATCTGTGATCCGAGTCCTGTTGTACGAGAGGCTGCTCTTTATACAATGGATCGTCTGAATATAAAGATCTCCGCTGAAAACATAAAGAATTTTGAGAACGATCCCGATCCGCTTCTTAGAAAGTATGCGGCATATATTGAACAGCCCAGAACAAAAAGAAACACTTTGATCATTACTGATTAAGGAGAGAATATGTTAACGAGAGTCGAAAGGGTGCTCGCCCTAAAAAATGTTGAACTTTTTCACGATATTCCAGGCGAGGTTCTTGCTGATATTGCATCACTTCTTGAAGAGGAAATATTTGAAAAAGGGCAGTACATTGTCAACGAGGGAGATCTCGGCAAAGAGCTTTTCATAATTATAAAGGGCGAAGTCGAAGTAATATCCGGCGGATCAAGGATAGATATAATGAAGTCGGGAGCAAGTTTCGGCGAGATGGCGCTTCTTGACAGTCAGCCCCGTAGTGCGGATGTCGTTGCACTGGAAGATGTGATGGTGCTTAAAATGGAAAGGGATGATTTCCATGAGATACTTAAGCAGAGAGAGGAAGTTGCGATAGGAGTGATCAAGGTTCTCAACCGGCGCATCAGAAACCTCAACCAGAGACTTATTGAAAGATCCGGTGAAAAGGTGAAATAGGGAGAATTTTTCATGAAATTTCTGGTTTTGATCTTTTTAGTATCAATTTTTACGGTCTCACTTTCTGCACAGGATAAAAAAGCGACACTTACCGTAGAACTCAAGAATGTGAAGATCGAAGGAACACTCTATCTTACACTTTACAACAAAGATGACGGTTATCCGACTGATTCAACTAAGGCTTTTGCAAAGAATATGAAAAAAGTTACGGCTGTGACAGAAAAAGTTGTTTTTAAAGATATCCCTTTCGGGACATATGCAGTTTCGGTGTGGCATGATCAGAATGACAATCAGAAGATGGAAAAGAGTCTGATAGGAATACCGAAAGAAGGTATGGGCGTTTCAAACGATGCTAAGGGAAAAATGGGACCTCCAAAATTCAAAGACGCAAAATTTGTTATAGATAAAGAGAAAACAGAGATATCAATTACTTTGAGATAT
>DAOQAY010000197.1:0-4052 GCA_035354435.1 bacterium | reverse complement strand
GCAAAGTCAGTGATAAATGCTTAGACAACAAAACATGCTCGGATTCATATTGTGATGGATGTCCATATAAAACGAATGGCAATTATTCAAAACAAGATGATGTTGAAGGACTATGGTCTGTTTCTGAACTGGAAGATGGAAGTGTTAATGCCTGGCGAATTGATTTCAGTCATGGAGGAATTGACTACAACTATAGAGTTAATAAGAACTTTGTAAGATGCATCACTCAAGTCGATAGTCCAAAAGTTTACAATAAAAATCAGAGTAAAGAGTATGTTTTAGCACCAAAACAGAAAAATTATTCCTGGTCAAAAAAAGCTTCAAATACTGTGAATTGGAGTGAAGCACAGCAGTATTGTGAAAGCCTTGAAGAAGACGGCTACTCAGACTGGAGACTTCCGACGATATCGGAACTGAGAATGCTCATTCAAAGCTGTCCTGCAACAGAAAAAGGCGGAATGTGCAAAGTTGCCGATGGTTGTGCAACTTATGGTAAATGTTGGAGTAATAATTGTGAGGGTTGTACTGGATCTTCTGATGGTCGATATTCTAAGTTGGGTGATGTCGATTGGTTATGGTCATTTTCGGATCTTTTAGATAATGGTAATAATAAGTGGTATGTGCTTTTTAATGACGCTGGCATTTACAATATCGGAAAGGATAAAAAAGGTGGTGTTCGTTGTTTCAGAAACTAACTGCCAGCGAATCGCAAATGATATCTCACTCAAGTTGATCGAGATCAGCCAGATCTTTTGGACGACCTGCTGCCTTTTTATTCTTTTTCAGATCTGAGAGATTAATCAAAGGAATGGAAATACCATCAATTTCAGTATTTAAACGGCGGGAATAACAATCCGCAAAATCGACTCCTGATGCTGATGTTATGATTTCAATTCGAACAGGCGGAACTCCAATTCTGATGACTCTGTCTTTATGTAAAAAAAGTTCAGGTACCAGTTCGTTAACTGAAAAACCGAATTCGAGAAGTGCATCAACAACTCTAGAAGCATTTTGTTCTGAGATTGCTATCCATAAATCAATATCTGCTGTGGCTCTGGGGTATCCGTAATATCCTACAGCATAACCGCCGACTAACAGATATTCAACTTGCTTTAAGTTCAACAACTTCAAGAATTCTTTGAAGTCGCGGGGGAGTTTTGAGGTAACCATACAATATCTTTCTGTTTGTTTCTATTGCAATAAGTCTTTCTTCCGGTGTTTTTGAAAGCCAGTATTCTTTTTCATCATTTTCGGTTATATGACCGACACTGAAAACTGTTTTATCTAATTTAAGGTTCGACATTTAATTCCCTCAACAAAACAAAGGAATTATAGATAGAGATTGTCTTCCAGTCAAGCTAAATAATAAATATTACCCGCCGATGGCAAATGAGATCTCGGCTTCACAGACTAGTGTGCCGTTGACATAAGCCTTTCCTGCTCCGATGCCGAGGCTTGAGCGCATTCTTACGATCTCGACTTCAAGTTCCAGTTTGTCTCCGGGGATCACTTTCTGTCTGAATTTGGCGTTATTGATGCCTGTGAAATAGGCGATCTTACCTTTGAACTGGTCAAGGCTGAGAACTGCAATCGCTCCAAGTTGCGCCATCGCTTCAATTATGAGAACTCCCGGCATGACCGCTTCAGTTGGAAAATGTCCCTGAAAGAAAGGTTCGTTGACAGACACATTTTTATAGCCGGTAACTTTTTTTCCCTGTTCAACAATTTCAGCTCTGTCGATCATAAGGAACGGATAGCGGTGCGGAAGGATCTGTTTGATCTGTTCACTGTTTAACATTTGACACTCCTTTTATAAAAAAACGACATCATCAAAACGCTGATGTTTTATAACATTATGCTTTAAAAATGACAAGAAATAAATTCTATAATATAAACTTATTGATGAAATATCCAATGAAAACAAAAAGTTGCGTTGTGTGCATTTTTTATTTGATTTTACTGTGATAAATATTAGACTGACATGTCAGTTTATTTTGTTTTAGAGGAATTTATGATGCAGAAATTCAATGCCGGTATAATCGGAACTGGTTCAAATCTTCCTGAAAAAGTAATGACGAACTTCGACCTCGAAAAGATAGTTGATACTTCTGATGAATGGATAAGAACCCGTACAGGTATTTCGGAAAGAAGGATCGCTGATGAATTTACAGCAACTTCGGATATTGCATCTGTTGCAGCGAAGAGTGCTCTTGAAAATGCAGGACTGACCGCCGATCAGATTGATCTCATACTTGTTGCCACAGTTACTCCTGACATGGCTTTTCCTTCAACAGCTTGTTTTGTACAGAAAAATATAGGTGCGATGAATGCGACTGCTTTTGATCTTGGCGCAGGATGCAGTGGGTTCATTTACGGACTTTCGGTAGCGAACAGCTTTATTTCCTCCGGTATTTATAAGAATGTGCTTGTTATCGGTGCCGAGACATTAAGTAAGGTGATAAACTGGGAAGACAGGAACACATGCGTTCTTTTCGGCGACGGGGCAGGAGCCGCTGTTGTTTCAAGAGTAGAAGAGAATTCAGGTATACTTTCAATACAATTAGGTGCTAACGGAAACCATGCAGGTCTTATAACTGAACCGGCTGGCGGATCAAGAACTCCGGTAACTCATGAAGTGCTTGATAAAAAACTCAATACCATACACATGGAAGGAAGCGAAGTTTTCAAACTTGCTATCAGAACCATGGGTGCGGTTTCGGAAGATGTTATAAAAGAATCGGGGCTTACAGTAAATGATCTTTCGCTTGTCATTCCGCATCAGGCGAATCAAAGGATAATTGACGGCATATTCAAAAGATTGAATGTCCCGAAAGAAAAATCACATCTGAATCTTGAAAAATACGGCAACACATCGGCCGCATCTATTCCTATTGCACTTGACGAAGCTTCAAGACAGGGGAAACTTAAAAAAGGCGATAATCTTCTGATGGTGGCTTTCGGAAGCGGACTTACTTGGGGTGCTGCAATAATTAAATGGGTGAAATAATGGGAAAAACTGCTTTTATTTTCCCTGGTCAGGGGGCACAGTATGTAGGAATGGGAAAAGAATTCGTTGAGAATTTTCCCGGATCAAAACAAGTGTTTATTGAGGCAAATGACAGTCTTGGCTTTGACCTGCTAAAGATAGTCATGGAAGGAACGGACGATGAGCTTAAACAGACTGCAATAACTCAACCTGCCATTCTTACGGCATCAGTTGCAATACTTTCCGCTGTCACAGCAGAAGGGTTCGACTGTGATTATACCGCAGGACTAAGTCTTGGTGAATATACTGCACATGTCAAAGCTGAATCCATGGCATTCAGAGATGCCGTGAAAGTTGTAAGACAGCGCGGACAGTTCATGCAGGAAGCGGTTCCAGCAGGGAAAGGCGCAATGGCGGCAGTGATTGGAATGCCGATAGAAAAATTGAAAGAATCGCTTAAACAGGCATCATTGCACGGAATAGTTGAAATAGCTAACTTCAACAGCAATGAACAGATGGTTATATCCGGTGAAGTGGCAGGTGTTGAAGCGGCTGTAAAAATAGTAATGGAAAATGGTGCTCTGAAAGCTGTGAATCTTCCTGTAAGTGCTCCATTCCATTCATCAATGCTTAAACCTGCCGCAGAAAAACTTCACGAAGTATTGAAGAACACGCCTGTTTTTCCGATGCGGAAACTTGTTGTTACCAATGTCGATGCAAAAGTTCTTAAAAACGAACACGAAATAGTTTCCAGCCTTGTCAGACAGGTTAATAATTCGGTTCTCTGGGTTCCTTCGATCGAACTTATGATTGATGAAGGTGTTGATACTTTTGTAGAAATAGGTCCCGGCAAGGCGCTTTCAGGTTTTGTGAAGAGAATCGCAAAAGGAAAGGGTGTAAAAGTTAATATTTTCAACATTGAAGATATGAATTCGTTCAGGAACTACATTTCTTCAAGGAACGGGGAGGTCAAATAATGACATTAAAAGGTAGAAATGCTCTTGTAACCGGCGGTTACAGAGGAATAGGAAAAGCTATCGCCCTGAAGCTCGCATCAATGGGAGCA
>DAOQAY010000196.1:0-4109 GCA_035354435.1 bacterium | reverse complement strand
CAATAACCTTCTGTTTTCTTTTCCAGACTTTTTCAGGGTCAACTAATTAGTTAAAAGTAACACATGGAAACGGAACGGCGATAAATATAATTCACGGAAGGAAGAATACCCAATGATTTCCTAGTCCAAATTTTAAATTAAAGGAGGTTGCACTATGGACTTAACAAAACTGCTTAAGAAAAGAGGCTTTGATCTTATTGACGGTCCGATCAGAAATCACAGACTACTTCAACTCTGGTTGAAAAAACCGACCAAAAGCCCGGAACTTTACTTTTCATCTATCGATGATATTTTCAATTGCAAAATAAAATCAATTGTATTAGACTCAGCCGGGTTTTTTGTTAATCATCCGATTGGAGGGAAAAATATGTTGAATTTAAAGTACATTCCGAATGTTGATCCTGAAGTTGCGGCAATTATTGAAAAGGAGGCTCGCAGGCAGGAAGACGGTCTTGAGCTTATTGCAAGCGAGAATTTTACGAGTGAAGCGGTTATGGAGGCTCAGGGGAGTCTTCTGACCAATAAGTACGCAGAGGGTTATCCCAAGAAAAGATATTACGGCGGTTGTGAAGTGGTTGACGAAGTTGAAAAACTTGCAATCGACCGTGCATGTGCACTTTTCGGAGCCGAATATGCAAATGTTCAGCCTCACAGCGGTTCTCAGGCAAATATGGGTGTTTATTTTGCAGCACTTAATCCGGGTGATACGATACTTGCCATGAATCTTGATCACGGTGGACATCTTACACATGGAAGTCCGGTGAATTTCTCAGGAAAACTGTATAAAATAATTCCTTACGGCGTTTCAGCAAATGACGGCAGGATCGATTATGATGCACTCGAAAAGCTGGCAGTTGAAAATAAGCCTAAACTTATACTTGCCGGTGCTTCAGCATATCCGAGGATTTTTGATTTCAAGAGGATCAGAGAGATCTGTGATAAAGTCGGTGCGATGATGATGGTCGATATGGCTCATATTGCAGGACTTGTTGCAGCCGGAGTACATCCAAGCCCTGTTCCTTATGCCGATTTTGTAACTTCCACTACACATAAAACTCTCAGAGGCCCCAGAAGCGGTCTTATACTTGCAAAGAAAAAATATGAAAAAGAGATTAATTCAGCTGTGTTTCCGGGAATGCAGGGCGGTCCTTTGATGCATATCATCGCGGCAAAGGCGATCTGTTTTAAAGAAGCTATGAGCGAAGAATTCAAAACATACCAGAAACAGGTTATCAAGAATGCTGCTGCAATGGCTGATGAATTCAATAAGATGGGTTATAACCTTGTTTCGAAAGGAACTGACAACCATCTGATGCTCATTGACCTCAGAAATAAGGGAAAAACCGGTAAAATAACCGAAAAAGCTCTTGATAAGGCGCATATTACAGTAAATAAGAATATGGTTCCGTTTGATGATCAGTCACCTTTTATTACAAGCGGAATAAGGGTTGGTGCACCTTTCCTTACTACAAGAGGTCTTAAAGAAGATGATTTCCGTCATGTCGCCAGATTGATGGATAAGATCGTAATGAATATCAAAACAAATGATTTTTCACCCAAAACAGGAATTGATGAGTCTGTAATTGACAATTCAGTGATCGAAGAAGTGAAAGCTGAAGTGAAAAAGATCTGCCTCAAATATCCTCTCATCAGAAAATAAATAAGAGTAATATCATGAAATGCCCATTCTGCGGATCAAAAAAAGATAAAGTAACTGACAGCCGCTCTACAAAAGATGAAGCTGAGATTAGAAGAAGAAGGGAGTGCGAGGACTGCGGCGGCAGGTTCACCACTTACGAACGGATCGAGGAAGTGATGCCTATCGTCAAAAAGAAAAATGGAGAACGAGAGCCTTTTGACAGGAACAAAATTAAAAAGGGACTTCTCATTTCCTGCCAGAAAAGACCAGTATCGGCTGAAGTGATAGATCAGATAATTGAGAAAGTTGAAAAAGCGGTGCAGTCATTTGAGAAAAAGGAGATCGACAGCTCAATAATTGGCAATCTGGTCATGCAGCAGCTCAAAACGATTGACAAAGTTGCATATATAAGGTTTGCGTCTGTTTATAAAGAATTCCGCGATGCCGTTGATTTCATCGAAGAAGCGAAAGAAGTTCACACAAAAGAATAAACTTTGTAATAAAAACCCTGTTTCATGTTACTAAAACTTCGCAACTATTTTTAGGGAGATTAACAATGAAAGGATTTTCAGTGGTATTTTCCACCTTTGTGTTTTTTATGTTCTTTTTTGTTTCGTGCAGTGATGAAAGTAACAACAAGCAGAATGATGATGAACTGAATAACGATACTGAAACAGAGGAAGGTGATAATGATGCTGTAAGTGCCCTCGAACTCAAATACAAAGCGGCTGATGAACATGCTGATGCAGTGTCACATGATATAGTGAAGGCTAATTCAGATCTTGCGATGAATATTTTCAGCAAACTTGCACTTGATGAAGGCGGGATAAATATGATGATTTCTCCTCTTTCGATCTCAATTGCAATGGCAATGGTGACAAACGGCGCAAGTGATGAAAATCTTGCCGAAATGAAAACCGTTCTCGGGTTCGGTGATATGGAAATGTCAGCGGTTAATGCGCAATTTTATGAATTAATTCAAAGCCTTGTAGAAGCTGACAAGGACATGGTGCTTTCAATCGCAAATTCTGTCTGGATAGACGATCAATTTGAGCCGAGAGTGAAAGAAGCATTTCTGACTGCATTGGAAGAGAGTTTCGATGCGCAGCCTTTTACGCTTGATTTTGCTTCAGAAGGAGCTGTTGATGAAATAAACTCATGGGTTTCAGAAAATACAAACGGCAAGATCGAGGAAATCGTTAAAGAAATCGGACCTGATGTTGTAATGTACCTTATAAACGCAATTTACTTCAAAGCCGCATGGACAGTTACATTTGACAAGGAAAGCACTTATGACGGTGAGTTCCAGACTACAACTGCCGAGAATAAAACAGTGAAAATGATGACCTTTAAGGATACTCAGGAATTTGAATTCTACAGTTCAGGTTATGAAGAAGGTTCCTACAGTGTGGTCAGACTTCCTTATGGTAGAGGAAAATTCTCATTTTACGGAATAATTCCAAACAGTGCTGGTGTAATAATTGATCAATTCCTTGTTGAAATAAGCAAAAACACACTGGAATCGTATTTTGAAAATCTTGAAAAGAAAGAAGTGCCTGTGATCCTGCCGAGATTCAAATTTGCTTATGAAAAATCGCTGGTCGAGATGTTTAAAACTCTGGGAATGGAGTCTGCTTTTGCTGCGGGAGGGTTTCTTAACCTTGCCGATCAGGGTGAAGGACTTGCCATATCTGATATAAAACATAAAACATTTATTGAAGTGAATGAAGAGGGAACTGAGGCAGCCGCAGTAACATCTGTTGAAATATCAGATACCGCAATGGAAGAAGGATTCTACGGGACAAGACCTTTCGTTTTTGTCATTCGCGATGACCGTTCAGGAACGATTTTATTCATCGGAAAAGTGGAAGATCCGACCGTTGAATGATTTTTATTCAATAATTGCTTGACATTACTGGAAAGTTGCGTTATATACAAAGCCTGTTGCTCATTCAAGTTTGAATTGGCAGCTATAGAAAAATGGATTTCTGGTCACGCCATGGACAGTCATCCATGTAATTATTTAACCATGGTAAGTTTTTTGAGAGAGAGAAAGAATGAACATTTATGTTGGAAACCTCGCTTACAGATTAAGCGAAGAAGAACTCAGGGCGGCTTTTGAAGCATTTGGAACAGTTGAATCAGCAAGATTCGTAACAGATCGTGAAACCGGACGTTCAAAGGGTTTCGGCTTTGTAGAAATGCCGAACAAGGACGAAGCGGAAGCAGCTATTAAGGCTCTTAATGGCACAGAACTTCAGGGAAGAGCAATCACGGTTAATGAAGCTCGTCCTCGTGAAGAAAGAGCTCCAAGAACAGGTGGCGGCAGTTACGGTAAAAAATACTGATTCTTTAACACCTAGACTAGATTTCTGAAATATTTAGATTCTCCGGCTTGTTCAGATCATTAATTTAATTAAACAGCTTTTATTTTTTAATTTATCTGACAAGCCGAAGTTTTTTCATCTCC
>DAOQAY010000195.1:0-4151 GCA_035354435.1 bacterium | reverse complement strand
ATCAAAGAAAAACTCTGATATACAAAAAAATTATAACCAATTATTCGTAGGAGATTATCATGTTTAAGCAAAATGTAGGTGGTGTTGACAAGGTTATCAGGATCGTACTCGGTATCGGAATGATCGGTGCAGGTATTTATTACGGCAGCTGGCTTGGAGCTATCGGAGCAATTCCGCTTCTGACCGGAATTTTCGGAACTTGCGGACTTTATTCGCTTTTAGGAATAAACACTTGTAGTATCAAGAAGTAAGACATTCAAAGTTTCAAAGGAGTCTATCAATGAAATCAATTAAAGTTCTGGGTATTTGCGGTAGTTTACGCCGTCAATCGACTAACATGGGACTGCTCCGTTTTGCCAAAGCGAATCTGCCTGAAGGCATGGAAATGGAGATTGCAGATCTCAGCGAAGTTCCTTTTTACAATTCAGATGTTAAAGAAAAACCTGAATCTGTAAAAACACTGCTTTCCAAAATTGAACAGGCTGATGCACTTATACTTGCCTGTCCTGAATACAATTACACCATGGCTCCTGCACTCAAAAATGCTCTCGATTGGGCATCCCGCGAACCGGAGAACAAACCTCTGTCAGGCAAACCCGTTGCGATACTCGGAGCCGGAGGAGGAATGGGAACTTCAAGGGCACAATATCACTTGCGTCAGAGTTGTGTCTGTTTAAACATGCATCCTCTGAACAGACCTGAAGTTTTCTGCAACGCTTTTACTGACAGTTTTGACAAAGACGGCAATCTTGTCGACGAAAAGATCCGGAAACTTATCATTAACCTCCTCGAAGCACTTAAAAATTCCGCTGTTTCTTTTTCAAAATAAATTCTACTCGCTTTTTTCAATAAACATTTGTAAAATCAGGCAGCAGTCAATCTATTGAACGGAGCAGAAATGATAATTATCAGTGCCTGTCTTGCAGGAACTCCATGCAGGTGGGACGGTATTGCAAAACCCGACAAAAGAATAATAGAAATGGTCAAGGCAGGGAAAGCGATCCCTGTATGCCCTGAACAGCTCGGCGGACTTCCAACTCCCAGAGATCCTTCAGAAATAGCAAACGGCAGAGTCATTTCAAAAAAAGGTACCGATGTTACAGCTCAATTTGACAAAGGTGCACAGATCGTGCTTCGTCTTGCAAAACTTTTTGAATGTAAAGAAGCAATTTTAAAATCAAGGTCACCATCATGCGGAAGCGGAAAAATATATGACGGAACATTTTCAGGGAATCTTGTCAGCGGTGACGGAATAACCGCCAGACTTTTAAAAGATAATGGCATCACTGTGCATACAGAAGAAGATAATATATTAAGCGGAGAATAAGCTATGAATTGCAAAATCGACAGCCTGTTACTTATTGTTTTTATTGCATTTTTCGCATCTTGCGAAAATTCAGTGAACATAAAGAATGATGCTTATATAGCAGTTGATAATGAAGCTACAGACTATTCAGAACAGAATGATACTGAAAATAATGATGAGATAACGACCGATGAAGATACCATCGGAAAAGAATGCTACGCTAATGATAAATGTGCATCAACAGAATTCTGCAATAAAACTGCCGGAACATGTGATAATTTTACTGCCGGAACATGCGAAAAAAGGCTTGAAAACTGTGAGATCTCAAGTGCCATTGACGCTCAATGCGGATGCGACGACTATACTTACAGCAATCTGTGCTGGGCATCTGCCGCCGGTATGGTCATAAATTTTTCAGGTGAATGCCCCGGTGATGTCATGTGCAAGAATAGTTCATACTGCGGAAATGACGAATACTGTCAGAAAAAACCGGGAGTATGCGATCTTGGACTTGGTGTCTGCCGCACTAAACCTGACAATAATGACTGTCCGCCTGCGGAAATAGTAAAGCCTGTCTGCGGATGCGATCTTAAAAATTATGAGGATATCTGTTATGCGGTAATAAGCGATGTTGCTGTAAAATACGAAGGTAAATGTAGCGGAAATTAATGAATTAGATGATATATCTTTTTCTTGCCACTCTGTGCAGTTATGCTATAGCTTTAATTCTTAAATTCAGTGAATTCAGGAACTTGAACAGGATGGTGGTCACTGCTTCATCTGGGCAGTTCTTATCGGAGTTTTTGCAGGAATTCTGTATTTCGGCGGCCTCATCTACATCCAGAAAAGCATTTCTTATAACGGAGTCGTTTACAGCACAGGAACAATTGTTGTGATAAACCTCGGCGGATATCTGCTGTTCAAGGAAAAACCGGCAAAGAATGAAACTATATTCAATATTAATTATCATTGTCGCAATAATACTGATGAGTCTCTAAACCCTGATGAGCAATCCTTTGAGATATTCGGTTTCGGGTGCGCTGACTCTGATGGGGTGGTCCGGTGACTGGTGAAGATGTCTTAGAATTCTGAGTTCCTTGTTTGCGTCTTTTGCGGCAAATGCGACTGCACCTCTGAAATCTGCCATTGAAACGGCGCCTGAACATGAAAATGTTGCAAGTATTCCGCCGTCACGGACAAGTCTCAGTGCGTTAAAATTAAGGTCTTTATATGCTTTCAGTCCTTTTTCAAGGTACTTATTTGACGGAACGAGCTTCGGCGGATCGAGAACTATTGAATCAAATTTTTTCCCATCTGCGGACATTGATCTCAGAACTTCAAAAGCGTCACCCTGAACAATCGTATATTTCGACTTATCTATTGAATTTAATTCCATATTCCTGTCAATGAGAGACTGTGCTTCTTTTGAAATATCACAAAGTGTGGCGTGTTTTGCCCCGTTTTTCAGAGCATGAATTGAAAAAGCGCCTGAAAATGAACACATATCAAGCATTTCGCCATTTGCCACTTCACCGAAATATTGGCGGTTATCTCTCTGGTCGGCATAAAAACCGGTCTTTTGACCTGTAACATCTATCTCATATCTGAAACCGTTTTCAAAAGCTGTAAATTTGGTCGATCCAAGCATACCTGTCATCAATCCTGATGATTCAACAAGCCCTTCTATCTTTCTGCCGTCACCGTCACTTTTTTCATAAACCGCACTCAATTTCAGAGTTTGTGCAATGATCTCAGCCAGTTCGCTTTTCCAGTTGTCAAACCCGGGGGTCGAAACTGCAAGAACTGCGACATCGCCGAAAACATCGCAAATGACTCCGGGCATCATATCCGATTCTGAAAATATCAGTCTGTAGATATTGTTACTGTCAGTTATCAGACTGCGCCTCATTTTAAAAGCGTCCGACACCTTTGCTCTCATCCAGTTTACATCCGGCATTACAGAAACATCCCATTCAAGAAGCCTTATCGCAATGCCCGACTTCGAATTGTAATGTCCCCAGGCTATGAAAGATCCGTCAATCGCAAGAACCGCAACGACATCACCGTCTTCCACATTGCCATTCACTGTTTTTACAGCACCTGAAAATATCCACGGATTGTGGTTTCTTGCAAGCTTGTCACGACCTTTTTCAAGAATTACACTTTTTTTATATTTCACCCGAAACTCCCGGATTTAAGATATTTTCTTCTCTACAATTTCGAGAATTTCATTGACCGAATTGTCAAGAGTTTTAAGCACTTTATTCATTTGATTGGCAGAAGCTTTATAGAAAGGATCGTCCTTTTTAAAGTTAAGCAGATTGATCTTCACATTGAGAGCGGCACTTTTCACAGCTGATTCAACAAGAAGAGCTCCCACTCCGGCATCGCTCACTGCATTTGAATTTCCTCTTTCGCCCACAGCTTTTAAAGCAGGAAGAAGTTCAAACGACTTTTCGAGAACTTTGAGCGGAATTGAAATGGCATATTTATTCGCTTCATACATTTTAGCATCTGCCGCCGCTATCTCCTCAGCCGTTCCGGACTTCTTGACCGCATTCTGATTCTTCATTGCATCCATCATGATGTTGAAAGCATTCGTATCTTCATCAATAAGTGCAAGAAGTTCAGCCTTTTTCACCTGCATTTCTTTAGCAATGGTGTTCATTTCTTCATTATACTGCTTGTAACCTTTTTTGTTGTAAGTAAGATTCGCCACCATACTTGCCAATGATGCGGCAAGAGATCCTGCAAGAGCTGCGACTGAACCGCCGCCGGGAGCCGGAGCATCGCTTGCAAGAAGGTCATTGAACTCAGAAACTGTCTTATCCGAAAGCCCTTTTCC
>DAOQAY010000194.1:0-4157 GCA_035354435.1 bacterium | reverse complement strand
GGATTTGCGGCATCGTTCAATGCTGTATCGATGCAGGGAGAGCCTGTATTGAGGTGATAGTCGTTATTAGTTCTGTCAATGAACAGAGGATCTGCATTAACATTGCCTGTTCCGCTGTGTCCGCCCTGAAAAAGTGTATATGAAACATTGGTTGCAGAGTTTGTGTTGTTCTGTGTCTGATTGCAAGGCGTGTTTCCATGAATAATGGAATCAATGATGTTTGTCGTGCCTGAATCATAATTGTGAATTCCCGAGCCGGTGCTGCTGCATCCGGAAGTTGTCGTGTTATCTGCAAGTGTCGAAAAAACAAGGTTTGCAGTCGAGTGATCTCTTGTATAAAGACCGCCGCCGTAATTTTTAGCATTGTTTTTTGTTATAAGTGTGTTGACAAAAGTGCCGATCGCATTGACATCAAGCGCAATTGCCCCGCCTCTGCACTCAGTTCCGCCTTTGCAGTTATTTGACTGGAATTTTAAGCTCGATACCTGCACCGTGGAATTGACAACTGAAAGACCTGCACCAACCGTTGTCGCTTCATTTTCGGTGAAAAAGTCTTTGTCAAATGTGGCATTGGATTTATTCGACACATGCACTCCGCCACCTGTGCTGGCAACATTCCTGGTAAATGTGTTGCCTGAAAAAGAAGCGCTCGTCACAGCGTTAAACTCAACTCCGCCGCCATTATTTCCGGCACTGTTACCACTAAAAGTGTTACCGGTGAAAATTACATTGCCACCTTCAACTCTCATTGCTCCGCCCCAGTTCTCAGAAGTGTTACCAGTGAATGTACAGCCCGAAATGGTAAGACTTACAGGCATATACGCAAATATCGCTCCACCGGAAGCCGATCCGTTTTCCTGCTGAATTACGGTGTTTGTTGTAAATGTTGAATTGCTGATCGTCACGGTTCCGGCAGAAATATAGATCGCTCCGCCAAAAGATCCTGCAGTTGAACTTCCCGTTCCAGGTCTCGATCCGTTCTCTGCGCTGTTACTGATAAATTCACAATCTGAAACGCTGACTTCCGACTCAATGATCGCCAAAGCACCGCCTTTTCCTTCGTATCCGTTATCAGCCGACTGACCAACTGCACGATTTGATTCAAAGACGACTGAATTGATCGCAAATCCTGTCACTCCCTGAACATACATTCCGCCGGCAAAGTTATCTGCCGCTCCGTCATTTACATTTCCATATAATTTCACAGATCTCAACAAAGCGTTTACTGCATTTGTTGCATCAATTATATTATCTCCGGCACCTGAACCGTCCAAAACAGTCAGCCGAGGATCATTGTCTCTCTCTTCACCGATACCGGTAAATCCGCCGATCACAGGAACATTCGGAGCCATTGCAATTGTTGTTGATACAGCATAAGTTCCTTGAGCTATCCAAACTTCGCAACTTGCATTACCGCCTGTCAAAACTGCATCATTTGCAGAATTCACCGCTTCATGAACAGTATTAAAAGCAGTGTTCCACGATAGTCCGTCAGGAGTTCCGGTACTTGCAACTTTAACGAATCTGACACATTTTGAGCAGTCAGCACCTGCAAAACCGCCTTCGCAGCATGCGCCGTTTCCTTCAGAACAGAAATAATCACCGCATGGATAGGTCGCTCCGGTTATGCACTTGCCTGAATTGTTACATTTATCCTCACCGTTGCAGAATATTCCGTCATCACATGCAGTCGTCTCGGGCAGATTCTCTACAACACATTTTCCTTCACTGCTGCACACACCTTTTACACACTGTCCGTCAAGAACAGCGCACTCATCATCCTCTGTACAATCAGGAGGAATTATAATATCATCATCACCGGTTATGCTGTCGCTGACGGTATCGCCTGTGTTTCCAGTGTTTCCAGTGTCACCCGTATCACCTGTGTCACCTGTGTCACCTGTGTTACCGGTATTTCCAGTGTTGCCGGAATCATCAACAAAATCTGAATCTTCTCCGGTGCCGGAATTTGCATCATCACCTGCAAAATCGACATCCTGATTTGCGCCTAAATGGATCTTTTTTGAACCGTCACAAGCGGAAAACGCAAACAAAACTGCCAGCAATAAAGCTATAAATCCAGAATTTCTCATTTTTTACCTCATGTGATGAATAAAGCAACTTCCGGGGAATTCTATCACAACTTATAAAAAGGTCAAACGAGTTTTTGACTTACATCATAATATTTGTAGAATTAACGCAGAAAGTTGGCTGTTTTCAAACAATTTTTTGGAGAAAATAATGAAAAAATCAGCATTTATCCTGTTGATTCTAGTCTTTACTCTGGCCGGTTGCACTTCGAAACAGACCCCCAGAGACAATGAAAATAACTATGACACCGAAGTAACAGACAAAGATTCCGGCAATGTGACTGATGAAACCGTCAATGACAGCGACACAGATAATATTGTCATCACTGATGATTCGACAACTAATGATGATGACGGCTGGGGCGGTAATGATGATGAAACCGCTCCTGATGGCGATGACCCTGTAGATGACGGCAATGTTAAACCTGATGACATCGAAATACCGGATCAGGATGAGGTTGTCGAATATACAGGCACCAGTTTTTCGTATGATTACGACGGAACGACAGTAATTGCAGAAATGACCGCCATGGATGGAACAAATGAAATAAAATTTATCAAAGCATCTAAACCTTCATTGAACAGCGGAGTTGTTACAATAAAATTTACTAATGATTTTGATGAGATAGTATTCAGCATGTCCGCTTCTGAGCTTTCCTCGGGAACGGCTGTGGCGCTCGACAATAGTACAAATACATCAATATGGAACAGGGTTCAGGAATTATATGGACATTTTACAGGCTCTGTTACAAAAACAGCTTTTACAAAAACTGCAAGTGCTGTGACCGAAATGACCGTCAGCGGCAAAGATCTTAAATTTAAATCTGAAACAACTGTCGATCCTGAAAATGATGATGACATTACTGTCCCTGACGATAACGAAATGCCCGATTTTGACTCTGAAGATTATTCAGGTCTTTATTTTTATCAGAATACAGATTCATATTCGGGATATATAAATGCAAAAACAGGCGGAAGCTTAATTCGGTTTACAGCATCCTCAACGGCCTCTCAGAATCAGTCAGGATGTCCTTTGGATTATTGTTTTTCAACAACATTTTCAAGCGCTTATGGAACTCTGGATTTGAGAGCGGCAATAAGTTCACAGACATTTCCTGCATTAATAGACCTTGAAAATGACGGATATTCCTACATACGATGGAACACTGGTGGAATTCAGTACGGACATTTTCTCGGTATTATAAGAGTGAATCAGTACGAAAAGCAGGGATTCCCGTTCTATGAAATTTCACTTCTTGATATGGGTTCAGAAGAAGTGGGCTTTGTAAAAGATGTTGTCAATGATGACAGCGACGGTGACGGAATACCCAATTCAGAAGATGGATGTCCTTATGATCCATTGAAAGGCGAACCGGGTATTTGCGGATGTGATATTGCGGATTCCGACTCCGACCTTGATGAAGTTCCCGACTGCATTGACAACTGTCCTGATGATTACAATACAAATCAGGCGAACCTTGATTCAGACAGCTTGGGAGATGTGTGTGATCCAGATATTGACGGTGATGGAGATCTGAACGGAAACGATAACTGCCCGTATATTTCCAATTCAAATCAGAAAAACATTGATGGCGATGCCTTGGGCGATGTCTGCGATGATGATATGGACGGTGACGGTATACTTAACGGATCTGACAACTGCCCGGTCAACAGCAATTTCAACCAGCTCGATAGCGATGGTGACGGCGCTGGCGATGTCTGCGAAAGCTGTCCTACTGATTATGCAAAAACCGAGTCTGGAATATGCGGCTGCGGAATCGCCGATACCGATTCTGATGGTGACGGTTTCTCAGACTGCATAGACAATTGTCCTGACATATTTAATAAATCACAGCTCGACAGCGACAATGACAGCGAAGGTGATGCCTGCGATGAAACACCATTCGGCGGATAATTTTTTATGACGGAGGAGAGAATGAACAGACTTTCATTTTTATTTGTTATCCTTATTACCTTGACTCTTTTCGTTTCGTGCGGAGTCAAGGACGAAAATGGTGATACAGGCAACACTGGAAACACTGGAGATACCGGCGACTCTGGCAACAC
>DAOQAY010000193.1:0-4171 GCA_035354435.1 bacterium | reverse complement strand
CCTTTCTGAGGAAAAGAACCGCAATGTCAATGAAGTCTGTAAGGGAGCGCCCGGACGGCAGGAATTTTTAACTTCACACAGCGGACATAGCCGTAGTGGTCCTTGTACCAGTCGCCCACATGGACATAATCGAAACCCACAAGCCATACGAGGACTGCATCATCTGAGCGCACAGAAGACGACCATAACCACACTATGTCTCCAAAAACTGAATATTTACCGGGTTCGCCATACCTGCATCCCCTGCAAGCAACATTCCAGCAATCATCAGATAAACAACTATTCGTAACACTGCATTCACCACCAGTTTCAGTTTCGGGACAGTTCTGAATTAGTGTTCTAAGTTCTGATATTGCAGGAAGTCTGCCACCAAGATTTTCACAATAAGTAATTGCTTCATCCCAATCCATTTCATCACTTGAAGCATCCGACCAATTTAAGCCGTCATGGGAATGACAGAATTTATCACTACCGGTACATGTAGCACCAGAGTTTCCTGTATTACCGGTATCTCCAGTATCAAAATCGTTAATCGTATCACCAATGTCGTCATCTGAATCATCGGCAATTATATCCGGATCGGAAGTGGAATCATCGGTAGTATTGCCTGTGCCATCGGTATCACCAGTGTTTCCCGTGTCTGCCGTATTTCCGCTGTCAGCGGAATCAGGTTTTTCAAATTCGCTGACATCTCTTATGTTAATTACACATGAAAGCATCAACATCAAAACAAATAAAACCGGAATCAATATCTTTTTCATGGCTTCTCCAACAAACCCGGTATTTAATTTTTCACACATCTGACATTGCTGGTGTTAGCCTTTAAGTTGCCGTTCACACTGCCATTGAAAAAATTCACAAGCCATACGAATACTGCATTATCAACATTGGGCGAGGACGACCAGAACCAATCTGTGTCCCCGAGCTTCGAATATCTGCCGTCTGATGCCCCAGAACAAGCCCAGCAAGTATCTTTAGTCCAGCACTTATTCGACAAACAATCATTTGTAATTAAGCACGCTCCGCCAGACTCAGATGCAGGGCAGTCTATAATAAGTGTTCTAAGTTCAGAAATTGTAGGAAGTTCCCAGTCCGAAGATCCATCTTCATTCAGATTTGCGCAATACTCTTTTGCAGCAAACCAATCCATTGTGGCAGGTGCTTTTTTTGACCAGCTTTTTTCTTTGACTTTTGATACCTTGTCAACTTTTGACACGGTCTTCTCTTGTGACAATACCTTGGAAGTCTCTTTTTTATCTTCTGCAAATATTGACACTGCCAGCAACAAAACAAGTAAAATCATAACATATCGCATATTCTTTTCCTCAGTCCCGTGAATTTCAACGACAGGATATATTAAAATTGAATGGGGGGCAAATTAAATGGGGAAGGGGAGGGGATACATTAATTTCCAGAATACAATATTTATTGATTTATGTATTTATTGTTTTATTTAAATATGTGCAACCGCTGGTTGCCGTGAAGCGCAATGGGTGAAAGGGAAGGGAAAGTCAGCGGTCTTTGCCGGAAAATATACAATCCGCCGGTTCTGGAAGACCGAGAACGGCATATAATTCTTCAATCGCATGAGTATGAGGAATATATGTAAAGAATATCCTGTTCATCCGAATATTTGTTCTCTCAAGATCAAACGCACCTTCACTGATATCTGCATCCATGAAAATTCCTACCAAAAATATAAGATTGTTCAGACAGCCAACAAGAGGTCTGTTCGGAAGACTTTTTGTAAATACAATCTCTGATGCTTCAAGCATTACTGCATTGATCTTTTCTTCCGGAATTTCAGCCAGCTTCAGCATTCTCTCCAGACGGTTAAGGAATGACTGTTCGATCGTTTTTTTTGAAATATCTGTCAGTAGGAACGAAAAGAGAGTCATTTCATTTGAAAAAATGTAATATTTCTTTCTTCTGTAAATAAAAACATTCGCAGTCCAGTCACCCAGAAGTCCGGGGTGATTTATATCAGGGAGCGGCTTCAGGCTCAATTTCAGCCCTTCCGCCATTTTCTTAGTACATCCGATAAATATCATTGAAAGCTCACTCATTATCAAAAATCATAAAATTATTAAGGAAAATACAGGAAAAGGCAAATATGCAACCAGAGGTTGCGGTCCTTCGATAAACTCAGGACGGGTGATGAGTGAAGAGTCATGCGTGAAGAGTGATAGGGGAGGGGTACATTAATTTCCAGAAAGCAATATTTATTGATTTATGTATTTATTGTTTTATATAAGTATTTAAATGTTGAAATATTAAGTGCGGTTGTATTTATTTGATCTTTTTAAGTTTCTTTGTCTTTGATTCCGGCAGTTCTTTATAGTTTTCACGGGTTGATACCTTTTTACCGGATTTCTGTTCAAGTTCTCTTCTTGCATTCCCGGCTACAACACCGCCCTCAACTGCCGCTTTCTTGTTTTCGGTAAATCCCTGTGCATCTTTCTCTTTTGCTATCTCGGTTGTTGAAGCTTCTCCCAGCATAGTAAAAATAAGTTCGAGATCTGTCATATGGTCACGGAGATTATCTCCCGGATTTGTAAGCTCTTTAAAATCTTTATATTCAGAAGGTGTCATTCCAAAAGTCGCTTTGCTTATTTCAGCTGTAAGAATGGAATATTCAGCATGTTCCTTAACCCCTCTTTTTTTCCATTCATCAGTCAACTCGTCACGGACTGCAATTCCACGCATCCGCTTTTCGATCCATTCGTCTGAATAGCCTTTCTGTTTATAAATTTCACGCATCCGTCTTGCTGCAAGTTCCGGATTTTCAATCTCTTCAAGCCGTTCATAACCTACTTTGGCAAGCCACCTCTTAAACGGCTCCGCTTTCGGAGAAGGAATTGACTGGATCAAACGCAGAATGCCGGTAGCATTCCAGCATTGAATCATCTGTCTTCCACCTGAGGTATCAAATTCAAGCCCAAGGGGGGGGACAATCTGTCCCCCCCCTTTAAAAGCATCACTTAAAGATTGATCTCTCTTGCGGAGTTTCTTCAGATAATCCACTGGATTAACTGAATCTGTAAGTACCGCTACAACATCATTTATTACAAACCACCATTCATCATGTAACCTGACCCGCCGCACCTGTTTCTCTTCAAATAAAATTATTCCGTTCATCACTGTTCTCTCCATCTTTTCACAAAACATTCGCCGAATATTAACTGATAAAATGAGTAAATACAAAAATTAGTTTAAGAAATGAGCTATCTTCGCTAAAGCTACGACGAGCCAAAGGGGAGTAGGGGAGGGGACACATTAATTTCCAGAATACAATAAACATTGATTTATGTATTTATTGTTTTATTGGTTTATTTAAATATTTATCGTCAGTCTGATTGCTGAAGACAGATTAAGATTAGGCTCCTTGACGGAGCGTAGTCCTGTCTGAAGCACAGAGGCGTAAGCCGAAGTGAAACCTTTAAGAAAAAGTTCCTTCCGGTATGGAAAAACCGCAATGTCAATGAAGTCTGGAAGAGAGCGTTAAGACAGCAAAGAAAAAAAGTGAAAAATTATCTTACACAGCGGGCATATGTCTCGGTGTTTCCGCCTCCGAAGCTCACATACCCCCACTTGAAACCCACCTTCCATCCGTAGATTAAGTCGCCATCTGATGACTCCGACCATAACCGAGCTGTATCTCCAAAAACCGAATATTTGCCGGAGTTATTTTCATCATATTCACATCCGTCACATGAATCATTCCTGCAATCATTAGAAAATAAGCATTCATCCGTAACTCCGCATTCTCCACCTGTTTCAGTTGCAGGACAGTTTTTAATAAGTGTTCTGAGTTCTGATATCGTGGGGAGTCTGCCGCCAATATTTTCACAATAAGTTATTGCTTTATCCCAAGTCATAGGACTGCTTGAAGCATCTGACCAAGTCAACCCACCATGAGAAAGGCAAAATTTATTGTTTTCAGGGCAATTATCCCCAATAACTACATCAGCGCCTTCTCCACAAACAAACTCAAAACATACAAGATTCCCTTCACAGTCAGATGTCTTTGCACAGTACTCACCAAGACCGCTTTTTTCAGAACTGAAATCCCCGCCGCATGAGATCATCACAACCAATAAAAAGAAAACTGCTGTGAGAATTAAAACCCTGTTCATAAATTTCTCCGCAATGAGTTAAAAAATTCGAAGCA
>DAOQAY010000192.1:0-4263 GCA_035354435.1 bacterium | reverse complement strand
ACTCCGAGTATTTGTGCTCCGGATTGTGTTATAAGAATGCTCGACAGGCTGTAATATCCGAATCCTGCTCCAACTGTGATTGCATCTTTCAAAGAAATTCCGGGAAGAAAAAAAGAAATTAAACCTACTCCGAGGAATGTACCGGCAATGACAGATAGCGGAACAAGCACTATTTTGAATTTAGCTCGTTTTATGATCTTCCACGCACCTTTATCGGCTCCGATGCTTATTCCGACAAAGAACATAAGAATATAAAGCGCATAACTGCTCAAATCTGTTTCAATAATGAATTCAGGCAGTAACACAAATATTCCAGTCGCAACACCAGCAACAAAAAATGCAGTTATTATCAGACTATTTTTCATTGTTTCTGAAATATAAAATGTATGTTAAATAAGAAAAAGCGACACTTCCCCCGACTGCTCCGATCGAAAGACAAAGTGACTGTAAGCCGATTGTGCCTGTATTTTCCAGGATTGTCTCATTAGTTCCGATCGAAATTCCCAGAAAAAACAGCAGCATATATATTGAGATTGTAATAATTGGATCAGTAAATCTGATGATCTTTTTCTGATTTCGCAGGAAATATCCGGCACTTATTCCCGCAGCCATTATTATAATTATTTTGAACATGGCGTTGTTAAGATTTAGAACCGATTACATCTTTCATTGAATATTTTCCCGGTTTTTTCCCGGCAAGGAAAATAGCGGCTTCAATTGCTCCGGTTGCAAAAATATCTCTGGTAAGCGCACGGTGGGTTATTTCAATTCTTTCGCCCTGTAATCCGAATATTATTGTGTGCTCTCCCGGAACATCTCCACACCTGATACTGTGATATCCGATCTCGTTGGAAGCTCTTTCGCACTTACTTCCCGATCTGCCTTCAACAGGTTTGAGCTTTCTCGTGCTCTGTTCGCTTGATATTATTTTTCCAAGCTCAAGTGCCGTGCCTGATGGAGCATCTTTCTTTTTATTGTGATGCATTTCTATGATCTCAACATCGGCATCAGTTGTAAGTGCGGCAGCTTTTTTAAGAATCTCAAAAAGTATGTTTACCCCTTTGCTGAGGTTTGAAGTGTGAAGAACCGGAATCTGAGCTGAGGCGCTGTCAAGACCGACCAGATCCGATATTTCAAGTCCTGTGGCACCTGAAATGAATGGAACTTTATTTTTTACCGCCCATCTGAGAGCTTTGCCGAAACCTTCCGGAGAACTTACATCAATTATTGCATCAGCGGAGTTCAAAGGAATTTCATCAATATTTTCATAACCTTGCACAACATCAACTTTGTGTGTCACACGAATTTTCCCTGTTTCTTCTGCTATTCTGATTATAGCTTTTCCCATCCGGCCTGAAGCACCGTTAACTATCACACGAATCATTTACACCTCCGTATGAAAGAAGTTCGTCTTTGAGACTTCTTGTCATAAGCGCTTGGAAATTCTCAAGAATATCTGCTTTTTCATATAAAACCTTATAAAGGGTTTCCGTGATTGGCATTTCAACAACGACCTTTTTTGATAAATGATATGCCGATGCTGTAGTAGTTACACCTTCAGCAACCGCCAGCATACTTTTCATAATATCATCTATTTTCTCGCCTTTCCCAAGTCTTATTCCTACCTGTCTGTTACGACTGAGATCTCCGGTACAGGTAAGAACAAGGTCTCCTATTCCGCTAAGTCCCGAAATTGTTAAAGGATTCCCGCCCATCGCAATGACGAGTCTAGTTATTTCCGCTATCGAACGGGTGATGAGTGCCGCCTGAGTATTTTTTCCAAGTCCCATTCCTTCAAGAATCCCGACAGCTATTGCAAAAATATTTTTCAATGCACCGCCGAGTTCTACCCCGATGACATCGGTCGATCTGTAAATTCTCATGTAATCGGTATTAAAATATTGTTGTACTAAATGCATATCCTCTGAGTTATAACTTGCAACAACAGCACAAGTAGGCATTTTCATTGCAAGTTCGCGGGCAAAAGTCGGCCCTGAAAGAATAAAAATATTTCTGTGAAGACCGTGTGGAAGAATCTCTTCGGCTACCTGATACATCATTTTTAATGATCTGTTTTCTATTCCCTTTGATGCTATAACAATAAAAGTTTCCGGGTCAATTGATAAAGCAATCTTTTTCAGTACATCCCTTAAATACTGTGCCGGTGTTGAAAGAACAATCATATCCTTCGATCCTGCCGCACCAGTCAGATCATTTGTTGAAACAATACCCGCAGGAAGCTTTATACCGGGAAGAAACAGTGTGTTCTCGTGTACACTATTTATACTCTCAACTATCTCGGGTTCTCTTGCCCATAAAGTGACATCATATCCTTTTTCAGACAGGAGTGCCGCAATTGCAGTTCCCCAGCTTCCTGCTGATATTACGCCTACTCTTAATTTCATTTTCAACCTCCTGCAAAAGTTAAGGCAAGCTATTCTACTATTCAAAAGATTTATAGTCAAATTACAATAAAAAGTTGCTTTCAAACAACTTGTCTGTATAATTCCGCACGGATTTTGTTTATTAAGGAGGGTTTTCCCTATGGCTAGAGTAACTGTTGAAGATTGTTTGGAAAAAGTTTCTAACCGACTGGAACTTATTATACTGGCTGCAAAAAGAACCAGACAGCTTCTTGACGGAGCGGAGCCTCTTATCTCCAACGCTAAAGGCAACAAAGAACCTATAATTGCACTGAGAGAAGTTGCTGCAGGAAAAATCAGGCTTGTTCATACTGAAGCCAAGATCAGGAAACATGTCCGCAGACATCGCAGAATATCAAGATATATCAGGAATCAGAACGAAGACTAAATGTTTGTTTTTCCGGGATTCAACTCAAATATTGAACACAGAAATAAAAATTATCATGTACAGACTGAAGTAAATTCAGTTGCCGGGAAATACAGGGTGAATACTCTGGTTTATCTTTCCGGAAGTATATACAGCTCCATGAGTTCGGAACTGACATCTGAAGAAAGCCTTAACCGTGAAACATCGGTCTCCGCAATAAGAAAACAGCATAACAAAATTATCAGAGATTTGATATCAGATCAGCTTGATCCTCAAAAGAGCAGCACAGACAAAGAGTTACTTGATTTTGTAAATCTTTATAAAGATGCCGGACTGTTCTCCTGTGACGGGAAATGTTTTTCCAATGCCCGTGAAACTTATAGAAAACTTCTCCTTCCTGCCGAAGAGGAAATGGCAGAAAACAAATAGGAGATCAAAGATCATAAAAAATTAAAAAAAGGTTGACTGTTAATTCAAAATTTGATAAGCAGTAGGCGAAGATAGTTTTTGGTGTTTAATTGGATAATTTTTTGATAGGTAGAAAAATGAAAGCAATTACGAACTTACTTATCGTTGTTCTTGTTATTGGAATTCTTACCCCGGCATATGCTCAGGATAAACCTCAGCAGACCGGAATCAATCTCAAAGTAGGAGAAAATTTCTATTTTGAGGGCAACATCAAAGAAAACGCTGCCGACGACAAAGAAGAATCTATGGCCGAAATCCAGAAAACCCCCTTTTACAAATCAACATGGTTCATTACTGTTGTTTCTGTAGTTGTTATTGCAGGAGCAGCTGTTGGTATTTATTTTGGAACACAGGCTGATGAGCCCGAAGGAAAAGTCATTGAATGGAATAATTAATAGATAAAGGATACAGTTAGGAGGATTTTAATGAAAAGAATTCTTTCGTTGCTCATGTTCCTGTTAGTCGGAACATTGGTTTCTTGTGAATCAGGTGATACCGGCAACTTTAAGATCAGTTTGAAGCTCCCGATAGACAGCGATGCTGTTTGCAACTATCTGCCCGAAGAGGAAGATGAGGATGGACTTGATTTCACATATTGCATAAATACAACCGATCAGATAATGCTTTCAATCTATTCCAAAGCTGATCCTGCAGAACCGTATAGCATCGTTGATCGTAAGCTTATAAAAGTTACTAATAACTCCGGAGGAAAGTCCGAATTTATCAGGTCACTTAAAAAAGGAAATTACTATCGTTTTTTTGTTGAAGTAACCAATTCAAATGAAAAGCTTAAACTCACCGGTGGTATCGATGGTGTTTATTATGATGATAATGAAAATTATAAAGTTGACATTTTCCTCGGTGCCATAGGTGATATGGTAAGAGTTGTCGGAGATAGAAGCAATGAAAAAAATGACTACAATTCTTTAAAATCATATTTTGACACTGCTGGTTCAAAAGGCGCTGCCGCTGTTGCTCTTAAAAACGGAAAAATTTATCTTTCCG
>DAOQAY010000191.1:0-4354 GCA_035354435.1 bacterium | reverse complement strand
GAAGTTTTTTCATCTCCAATATTTGTTGACAACAACTTTTTATAATATTACATTCCAAATGTCAGTGTTTTTTTTTACTTTGATTTTAGAGGATGATATGAAAAGAGTTCTTCTTGCAACCGACAAACCATTTGCTGCTAAAGCTGTTTCAAAAATTCAGGAAATCTGTGACAAAGCCGGATATCAGCTTGTTAAACTTGAATCTTATACTTCTGCTGGCCAGCTTAAAGATGCTGTGAAAGATGTTCATGCGGTAATTGTCAGAAGCGATCTTATAACAAAAGAGATAATTGATGCGGCACCTGAATTGAAGATCGTTGTCAGAGGCGGCGCAGGATATGACAATGTTGATTGCATTGCGGCATCAAAAAAGGGCGTTGTTGTAATGAACACTCCCGGTGTCAACAGTAATGCAGTTGCAGAACTTGCAATGGGAATGGCTGTTTATATGGCAAGAGGTCTTTTTACACCGAAAACCGGCGGAGAGCTTCTCGGCAAAAAGATCGGCATTCACGCTTACGGCAATGTAGGAAAGAATGTCGCACGGATTGCGAAAGGTTTCGGAATGACAGTTTATGCGTTTGATCCTTTCGTTAAAAAGGATGTTATAGAAGCTGATGGCGTTAAAGTAGTTGAAACGGTTGAAGATCTTTATAAGACCTGTCATTATGTTTCACTCCATATTCCGGCAAATGACAAGACAAAGAAATCGATAAACAAAAACCTTATGGGACTTATGCCAAAAGGTGCGACACTCCTCAACACCGCAAGAAAGGAAGTAGTGTGTGAAGAAGGGTTGAAGTTTATGCTTGAATCAAGACCTGATTTCAAATATGCATCAGATATCGCTCCGGATAATGCGGCAGAACTTAATGAAAAGTTTGCAGGAAGAGTTTTCTTCACTCCGAAAAAGATGGGTGCCCAGACAAACGAAGCAAATGACAATGCCGCAGAAGCCGCAATAAGTCAGATAGTCAGATTCTTTGAAAAAGGCGATATAACTTTTAAAGTTAATTAAAATTTATCTCCCTTTAAAATCTTTCCAATTTCCTTAATCAGAGTATTATTCGACCGATTTTTATCTACAGGAGATAAAGTTTGGTTTCAATTTCAATGCTGTTTGCTGTTCTTCTGGTCGTAACTGGATTAGGAGCTTTTGAATACAGAAGGCATCTGCATAATCTGAATAAGATACCAATAAGGATTCATGTGAACGGAACGAGAGGCAAATCATCTGTCACAAGGCTTATTGCGGCAGGGCTTAGTGCGGGCGGGATAAAAGTTTTTGCCAAAACTACTGGAACCGTTCCACGGGTGATTACTCCTGAAGGTGACGAGTTTGCAGTTTACAGACCTTCATCTCCCAATATTATCGAACAGTTGAGAGTCGTAGATTTTGCTTCACATAACGGTGCTGAGGCACTTGTAATTGAATGTATGGCGTTACAGCCTTCATATCAAAGTCTGTGTGAAACAAAGTTTGTTAAGTCGACAATCGGTGTGATAACCAACGCAAGAGCGGATCATCTTGATGTAATGGGACCTTATGAAGTGGATGTTGCAAAGGCTCTGCTTGGAACTACGCCTGTAAAAGGAACACTTTTCACCTGTGAAGAGGATTATGTCGAGCTATTCAACTATGCCGGAACCGACAGAGGAACATCGGTTGTGATAGTCGGTAATGAGATATCAAAGAAAATCCCTGATGAATATATGGAAGGTTTTACATACATTGAACACAAGGAAAATGTCGCCTTAGCTCTTGCAGTATGTGAAAAAGCGGGAGTAACTCCTGAAATTGCAATAAAAGGGATGCATAAAGTTTTTCCTGATGCCGGTGCGATGAGCGAATACCGGATAGAATGGTTCGGCAGAAAGATTATGTTTGTAAATGGATTTGCGGCAAATGATCCTGAATCCACCGAAATGATATGGAATATGGCTTTTGAGCGGAATCCACAGATATCAAAATCCATAATGATAATAAACTGCCGCGCTGACAGACCGGAGAGATCTGACCAGATAGGAAATTCTGTCTCGGGCTGGAAAAGGGCGGACATCTATCTTGTTGTCGGAACAGGAACTTATGTTTTTGTCAAAGCGGCAGTTCATTCAGGAGTGCAGGCTTCAAAAATAATAAATGTAGAAGATGAGGATGCTTCGAAGATATTTGAGAAGATAATTGAACTTTCTAACGGAGAAACGCTGGTCATGGGGGTTTGCAATATCAAAGGAGCAGGACTGGAGCTGGTTAAATATTTTGCCAACCGGACATATAAGTAGGGAGATTTGAACATATGGAACAGTTGATGACATTATCGATAGGTCTGGGGCTCATCATAAGTCTTCTTTTCTCCGAACTGCTTGGTGTTGCTGCCGGAGGAATGATCGTTCCTGGGTATGTCGCACTTTTTCTTGATAGACCTGTGACAGTGATGATGACACTTGCTGTTGCATGGATGACATGGATGACAGTGAAAATGATGAGCACAATAATGATAATCTATGGAAGAAGACGGACTGTGATAACCCTGCTTGTCGGGTTTTTATACGGCGCTTTTTTCAGAAGTATCGGTTATGTTGAAACTGTTTCGCTCGTTTTTGATCTTTCTCTGATCGGATATCTTATCCCTGGTCTTATTGCGATCTGGATAGAAAAACAGGGGCTTATCGAAACCTACTGTACTCTCGTTACTTCAAGTGTTATTGTAAGGCTGCTGCTTATATTGATAACCGGCGGAGAATTTTTATCATGAAAAAACTATACTGGAAGCCGACAAAAACAAGCTGGCACATTCATGTCGTGATAGCGATAGTTGCCGTTTTATGCATATCATCGGTGGAAATATTTAAAATAAAGATCAAAAAACCGTATTATCAGGAAAAGATCAAAGCCGCCCAGTTGATGGATACTGCTTTGAAAACATTAAAGAAATACCGTCTGGATCAGAAAGTATTTCCCATCGATCCCGAGGTCGATCCTCTTGAATCCGGAATGATTGGAATGCTGATATCTCCGATAACAAGCAATGCAGGTGTCAGAGAGGCCAAGCTTGCGACAGTTAACCCTAACTGGGCGGCGGTAATGGTGGATCTTTTAGAAAGAGCAGGTGTGAAAAACGGCGACACAATAGCCACAGGGTTTTCCGGTTCATTTCCGTCATTAAATACGGCAGTTTTGTGTGCCGCACAGGTAATGAATCTGAAAGTTGTGGCAATTTCAAGCGCATCTGCTAGCACCTGGGGGGCGAACATTCCTGAGTTTTCGTGGCTGGATATGGAAAGGATACTCAACGAAAATAAAATAATTTCAAACAGGAGTGTTGCAGCATCGTTCGGAGGAAGTCAGGACAGGGCTACAGGAATGAGCAAAGAAGGTCGCGAAATGTTAAGGGCGATCATCGCAAATAACAGTGTTGAGCTCATATTTGAAAAAGATGAACAGGCAAATCTCAATAAAAGAATGGCGATATATAACGAAAAGAGCGGGGATGCTCCGATAAAAGCGTTTGTCAATGTCGGCGGAGGAACCGTTTCTGTAGGTACAAGAATAGGTAAAGAGCTTTTCAAACCCGGATTGAATAAAGACCCGGGAATGGAAGAGCTTGCAATAGATTCGGTTATGAGCCGTTTTGCAAGGGAAGGTGTGCCGGTAATTCACATGACAAAAGTAAATGCTCTTGCCCAGAAGTACGGGATACCTTTCGAATTCACGACTATTCCGAGACCGGGGGAAGGGGCGCTTTTCTCTTCTTATGTTTATAATAGGTATATAGTGGCTGTGGCGCTTCTGATAATATTTGCCATGCTTATTTTCTTAATAAAAATGGGATACGGTGGCAGACTGTTCAGTTTTGAATCTGCAAAGAAGGACAAAAGCGGTTCAGAACCGATGGTTTGATAATTCCGGTTGTTTTTAATAATCATTTCAATATAATATTCAAGGTTTTTTATAAATGGAGCAGTCATGAAAAATTTTATCGTTTTTTTCTTTGCGTTCTTTTTTATTTTGTCTTGTAACACAACTTCAAAAAATCACGATCCTGAAAGTGATTCTGATGTCGTTTCCGGTGATTCTGACATCAATGAAATTTCTGATCTTGAAGATTTTGATGATCTGACGGATGATGATTCAATTACGGTTGATGCTGACGAAGATAGTACAGATGTCGACGACTTAGTCGATATTGACAATGCTGATGACAGCGACGATATCATTATTCCGGATGAAACCACTGACAATGATTCTGATGAAGCAGTACCTGAAATTACCTGTGAAACACTGACTCCTCTTGGAAGTGGTGTCTGCGCAGTTGATGCAGGAAACGCTTTTAAGCTTATAAAAGGAAATGTT
>DAOQAY010000190.1:0-4371 GCA_035354435.1 bacterium | reverse complement strand
TTAACTTCTTTATTTTTAAAAAAAATTATGTTACGGTCAAAAGGTGTTGAGGAATTTTAAAAACCGGGGAATTGATGACAGCTATTGAAAAAGCGCTCGAAACTCCCATGATGAAGCAGTACATGGCGTTCAAGGAACTTTATCCTGATGCTATTCTGTTTTTCAGACTGGGAGATTTTTATGAGATGTTCTTTGAAGATGCAATCACCGCTTCCGAGATCCTCGGCATCACTCTGACCTCAAGACACAAGGATGCGGAGATCCCGCTTGCCGGAATTCCGTGGCACAGTGCGGACCAGTACATCAGAAAACTGCTGGAAGCCGGAAAAAAAGTCGCAATATGTGAACAGACCGAAAAACCTGACAAGAAAAAGAAAACGGTGGAACGGGATGTTGTGCGGATACTTACACCCGGAACTGTAGTTGAAGAAAGCTCTCTGGCTGAAGAAAAAAGCAACTGGCTGATGTCACTTGCGTTTTCAGGTCTCAATGCCGGTGTGTCTTGGATCGACATAAGCTGTGGCGAAATTTACTATAGCGAATCTCAAGAATCGGGGCTTGATGAAATAATAAGATCGATAGCACCGAAAGAGATTGTTCTTTTTCAGCCTAGCGGCATATTTGACGGTGAAGCGATAGATCCTGATGAATTTAACGACTGGGTTCCTTCGCTTATTGCCGCAGATTATCTGGAAAAACTCGATAAACTGACTTTATCTCAGGTCGTTTTGAAATCACTCAGAACAATGCTTTTTTATGTAGATAAGCTTTATTTCGGAAATATTCCTCCGCTTCGGCTTCCGGAAGAGTGGAAGAATGACGATACGGCGGCGCTTGACTATAACACAGCACTCAATCTTGAAATTGAAAAAACTCTTATCGGCGGAATGAAACAGGGATCTTTTCTCTGGGCTATCGACAGGACACAAACCCCGATGGGAAAAAGGATACTTGCCAATACAATAAAAAATCCGCTGAAAAATAGAAATATGATCCTGAACCGTCAATCGTGCGTTGAAACTCTGGTGGCGAACAGTTCGCTTTTCCGTGAAATAAGAGAAAAATTAGCCCGAATACGCGATTTTGAAAGAACTCTGGGAAGAATACTGGTGAAAAGAGGCGGTCCGAGAGAGATCCAGCTTCTTGCCGATTCGCTCATAACTGCTCTTGAGCTGCGTGACACAGTTTTGAAAAATGACGGGCTTCAGTTTTTCAAGGGCAGTGAAAATGTCAAGATCAGCAAAGAAATATTGCAGAATATCAGGTCACGGTTTATTGATGAGCCGCCTTTTAATTTCAAGGAAGGCGGTTTTATCGTTCATAATTATTCGGAAAAGCTTTTTGAACTTTCAGATCTGATCAATAATTCAAGAAAACATATCGCCGCCCTTGAACAGAAAGAAAAAAATACGACAGAAATTTCAACGCTTAAAGTCGGATTTAACAGAGTTTTCGGGTATTATTTTGAGATCAGCAAAAGATTTGCAGACAAAGTTCCGTCACACTACATCAGAAAGCAGACAACAGCAAACAGCGAAAGATATTTCACTGCGGATTTGAAAGAACTTGAAGAAAAGATACTTACCGCGAAGGATAAACTTACTGAGCTTGAGCTTGAAATACTTGAACAGACTGTAATTGAGATAGCAGAAAACAAAGATGACATCCTTTTTCTTGCAAAATTCATAAGCCGTCTTGATCTTTTTGCCGGTTTTGCAAAGCTTGCACTCGATAATGATTACTGCAAACCGGAGATAGTTGAAGAAGAAGGCATTGAAATAATTGACGGAAGACATCCGGTTGTAGAAGCATCAGTGCCGAAAGGAAGTTATGTTCCTGCTTCAGTGAGCATCGGAAATTCAACTACAAGGTTCAATGTGATAACAGGTCCTAATATGGGCGGAAAGTCGACTTTGATGAGAATGGTGGCTCTGACGGTTCTTATGGCCCAGACAGGAAGTTTTGTACCGGCAAAAAGCGCACGCATCGGGATAGTTGATTCAATTTTTACAAGGGTGGGAGCCAGCGACAATCTTTCAAAAGGGGAGTCTACATTTCTTGTTGAAATGAAAGAAACTGCTGCAATATTGAATAGAGCGACGGCAAAAAGCCTTATAATTCTTGACGAAATAGGTCGAGGAACAGGTACTTATGACGGAATAAGTTTAGCCAGGGCGATTGCTGAATATATTATCAAAAGGATAAACGCCACAACACTTTTTGCCACTCATTACCATATTCTCACTGAACTTTCAGAAGATTTTTCATCCGTCAGCAATTTTCACATGACAGTGAGAGAGTACGGCGGGCGGATAAGATTTTCGTATCAATTGAAAGAAGGAGGAAGCAGCAGAAGTTTCGGTGTAGAGGTTGCGAGACTTACCGATATGCCTTCCGAAGTTATTAAAAATGCTGAAAAACTGCTGAAAGATATGGAAAAAACCGACAGAAAGTTCCGTTTTGAAAGAGGAAGCTCTATGCAGACAGACATTTTTTCGATGGCATCTGCAGTTCAAAGCTCGATTCCTGAATATTTTTATGATGTTGAAAGGGTGATCAAAAGGATCGACCCTGACAGGCTGACCCCGAGAGATGCGATGAATATTATTTTTCAGATATTTGATATTGTCAACGGAAAAAAGGAGAACAGCAATGGTTAAAGTCAGCGAAAGCATCAAAATGATCACTCCGTACAAGCCCGGAAAACCTATCTCAGAAGTGGAAAGGGAGCTTGGACTTACAGAAACAGTAAAACTTGCCAGTAATGAAAATCCGCTCGGACCGAGCCCGAAAGTTGTTGAAGCAGTGCAGAAAGCCGCACTTGATATGAATTTCTATCCCGATGGAAATGCTTTCTATCTCAAAAACGCAATAATCGAATATCACAGAAAAATGGGCGAAACGGTCGGCTTTGATGAAATAATTGTCGGTAACGGATCGAACGAAGTTATTGATATTGCTATCAGAACTCTTGTCGGAAAGGATGAAGAGCTTCTTGTTTCAAAGCAGGCTTTTGTTATTTATGAACTTATTCCCGCTGCAGCTGAAATAAAAGTTGTTCTGGTCCCTCAAACTCCCGATCACAGGATCGATATCGATGGTTACATTAAATTGATAAATAGAAACACCAAGATGGTGTGTCTTGTCAACCCGAACAATCCGACAGGAACATATTATACAAAGGCGGAATTTGAAAAACTGCTTGATGCAATGCCTAAAGAAGCGGTTCTGCTTGTTGATGAGGCATATCTTGATTTTGTTGATGCCCATGATTATCCGAACACGATGAATTATAGAAATCGTCATAAAAACATAATAATTGCGCGTACTTTCTCTAAAGCATTCGGACTCAGCGGCATAAGACTGGGATACTGCATTACAACACATGAGATCGCAGATTATATGAACAGGGTGAGAGAACCTTTCAACACCAATAACATTGCACAGGCAGCTGGAATTGCAGCTTTAAGTGACACAGAATATCTTAAGAAGTCTATCTTGACAAATAAGATGGGGAAGGAGTATTTTTATAAGGAATTCAAGAGACTTAACCTCGAATATCTGCCGACACAGGGCAATTTTATTCTTGTAAAAATAGGCGAAAAACTGACAGTAGGTGCAGAATGTTTTGATTATCTCCTTAAGAACGGAGTCATTGTCCGTCCGATGAGTGGATACGGTTTTCCTAACTGGATAAGAATTTCCATCGGCATTGAAGAACATAACAAGATCTGTATTGAAAAACTTAGAGATTTCCTCAATAGATAACACTATGAAAAAATTGGGCATATCAGCTATTTCCTTGTTTTTATTCTTGATGTTTTTTATTGCAGGTTGTGCCGATTCTGTTGAAAAAAAGATCAATAAAGCAGGTTATGAAGCAGATGGTCCCGGGCTTATTGAAGCGGTAAAAAATAACGATATTGAATCGGTAAAACTTTTCATTGAAAACAAAACACCATTGAATTTTGCCGACATACTTGGCGCCACTGCACTGATGCATGCCGCAAAACTCAATGATCCTGCCATGTTAACACTTCTTATCAATTCCGGTGCTGAGATTGTGATAACTGATAATGGAAAAAAGACATCTCTTCATTATGCCATTGAAAAAGGATATGAAAAAAATGTCACAATACTTCTTGAAAAAGGGGTCGATCCATTATGGAAAGATAATCTGGGAAGAGATGCCTTTTTAACTCTTCTTACTATTACACCGACTGCAAACATGAATATATTCAATATGTTAATTGATAAAAAAGCTGACATCAACGGTCGTGATAATGATAGAAAGACACCGCTGATAATTGCAGTAGAGAGAAATATTCCGGGATATGTCGAAGCTCTTATTTCGATGAAAGCGAATCCGCT
>DAOQAY010000189.1:0-4425 GCA_035354435.1 bacterium | reverse complement strand
ACAAAAGCGATCCAGTGATCCACCTTTGAAATATAGCTGTAAAATGAAGAAGCTCCGAAAAACCCGATAGTCGGCATTACCGCCTGAAAAATCCCGAAAGCAAGAGCAATTCTAAGTGCCTCTTTTTTATTGGCTTTCTGCATAGAAATGCCAGCAGAAATACTCACAGCAAAAGCATCCATCGCCAGACTGACAGAAAGAAGAATTATGTATGGAATTGAGAGAGCCATCATACCTCCAAGTTTCTGGTGATTTTACAAACTCGGAAGATAAAAGCAATTGAAAAACGAATAATGACAACCGGCAAGATTTATTGAAATATCATCAGGGAAGCTTAAAATAACCGGGATTGGAGAAATTATTTCAGTTTGGAGGTTCCAGATGAAAAGAAACGATCTGCCCGAGTTTTTATTCAAAAACATTCCGAGGTTTGATATTTATCCGGAAAATGTTTCGCCAGTTTCTGAGATGTGTAAAACTACTGCATTTTTTCCGGGTGGTCAGGGATTATGGCTGGAAAACGGCGAGAATGATATTTCTCCGGAGATTCTTGTTCTTGGTCAGGATTTTTCAACGGTGGACTATCATAAAGAGCTTTTATCGGGTCAAGGAAAGAAGGATATTGATTTTCCGACTTGGAGAAATCTAATAAAACTTTTAAAAGTTGATGCCAAAATAGATCTAAACCGCTGTTTTTTCTCGAATGTTTTCATGGATCTGAGAAGTGACGGCAAAATGACAGGAAGATTCCCGGGATTCAAGGATGCCGAGTATGTAAAAAGAAGTGTGGAGAATCTTCTTTTCCAGATAGTGACAATAAAACCGAAAGTGATCATAACTCTCGGTATGTTTGCTGCCGATATGCTCAGCATGACTGGTGCTCAAGAGCTTGCAGATTTTAAAAATGGCGAAGTACTTAAAATAAAGGACGAGGGTCTTAAGCTCGATGTCAACATCAATGGAAATGTCTGCACTGTCGTTGCACTTGAACACCCGTCAATGAGATTTCTTAATGTTAAAAGAAGAAAATTTCAGAAATTTGAAGGCGATGAAGCTGAAGTTGAGATGCTCAAAGAAGTAACAAAAACACCACCGCAAATTCTCTTTAGAAAATAATTAGAATTCACCGTTTGACTGAAAAATAAGAAGGATTTTACAAAAGAAGACATTTTAAAAAATAGAAATATATCTTTATCTGATGTAATATACCTCAATTAATTGCGGCACTTTAATGTTTTTTTCAGGAGGCAGTTACTATGAAAAATGCAATGTTTTTGATTTTATCAGCAATTTTTCTTTCAGGGCTTTTTACAGCTTGCGGAGAAGACGGGAAAACGGGAAAAGACGGCAGTTCATGCACTATTGTTGAAAATGAAGACGGAACAGAAAAGCTTGTCTGCGATGACGGCACAGAAGTTGAGATTGTTTCAGGAGAAAAAGGTGACAAAGGCGATCAGGGTGATCAGGGAGATCAGGGTGCCCCAGGTCAGGACGGAGCCAATGGCGATCCCGGAGCAGATGGTGAAGACGGGGCGCAGGCACTTGTGATTACAACTGAACTCAGCAGTGATCCTGAAGACGATAATTATGATGAAAACTGCCCTTATGGCGGAGTGAAAATAGAATCAGGGATTGATGACGGTGAAGGAAATTTTGTTGATGCGCCTGTTGTTACCTATGTCTGTAACGGTAAAGACGGAGAGACCGGTGAAAAAGGAGAAACAGGAGAGACCGGTGAAACTGGACAAACTGGAGAGACCGGTGAAACTGGACAAACTGGAGAGACCGGTGAAACAGGTGAAGATGGAGCTGATGGAGCTGACGGAGCTGACGGAGTATGCGCAGAAAATAATCCGCCGGTAATCAATTCAATAACGGTAAACGATAGTGAATATACCGGAGAAGCGGTATCAACCATTCTTTCCATGCCGTTCAGTGTAATAATAAATGCAGTGGATGCTGATCTTGATACTCTCAATTATTCTATTTCAGGAGGATATGCCGATATTACTGATAACGGGAATGGGAATTATTCATTTACCGTTGACACAGAAGGTGTTTTCAATTTTTCAGTAATTGTGAGCGACGGCTGTCAGATGGCAGTGAAGAACTTTGCCGTGAATGTTATTCACATTATTTATTCAGGAGCGAACCGTAATATTGTATACAGCAAATATCAGTACAATGACACCATCAGTCTTTTTAATGCAGCAGGAACATGGGATGATATGGTGCTGGATCTGCAAATATTCGAAGAGCCTTCATATATGATTCAATACAGTTTCGGCAATCTTCTGAATGTACACGGAAACTATGTCGAGTTCGCAGTCGGGAGCTATTTTTTTGATATAAAGAAGTTCTCGTACGGAGAAGAGATAGGATCTTCTTTGACTTACAGCGGAAACAATTACAAGGATTTTTCCAGTTACTACAATGATGTAGAGAATAACTTCATTAATGAAAACGGAGAATTCAGTAATACTACAGGATATGCCGGACTTAAATTCACTGACGGAACAAATATTTATTACGGATGGATTCAGGTTTCTGTGACAAATTACAATAACTCTAATATGACCGGAACTCTGATAGACTGGGCATATAATTCAATACCTGGTGAACCGATTCCGGCAGGATATACAGGTGAATAATAAATGACGAATTATCTATTTCTCAACTGCTGAACTTTTTTCATCTTTCACGAACTTTTCAACTCTTCCGCCTATGTGGAATGAAAGGAATCCTTCAACTCTGCCGAAAAAGTCCATTCTGTTCTCAGGTCTTGCAAATCCGTGTCCTTCGTCCGGATATACGATGTATGTGACAGGAAGTTTGTTTTTTCTCATTTCTGCAACTATCTGATCTGATTCAGCAACTTTCACTCTCGGATCGTTTGCGCCCTGACCGATCATCAGCGGAGCTTTGATTTTCGAAGCGTGGAAAAGAGGTGATATCTCTTTGTTAAGAACTTCATCTTTTTCGACATCACCCATTCTTAAAACCATCTGCTGTTTAAAAGTCGCCCAGTACGGCGGAATGGTTTCCATAAGTGTTTTCAGATTGCTCGGACCGACAATATCAACACCTGCGGCATAAAGTTCAGGAGTGAATGTAAGCCCTGCAAGTGTTGCATAACCGCCGTAACTACCTCCCATTATTACAACTTTCTGTGAATCTGCGATCCCTTTTTCAATTGCCCATTTAACTGAGTCAGTAATGTCATTCTGCATATTCTTTGCCCACTGGTTGTCACCGGCATTGAGGAATTTTTTGCCGAAGCCAGTGCTTCCTCTGAAATTCATGCTTAACACAGCATATCCTCTGTTTGCAAGCCACTGGTGAACAGGATTGTAACCCCAGTTGTCTCTTGCCCACGGTCCACCGTGAACATACACGACAAGCGGCAGTTTTTCAGCCTTAACATTCAATGGCAGAGTCATATAGCTTACAAGATCAAGCCCGTCTCTGGATTTGATGATGGCAGGTTCCATTTTTGAAAGTTTATATTTTTCGAGATCGGCATTGTGAGTGAAAAGAAATTCAGCTTTTTTTGCAGTCTTATCATAAAAATAATAGCTGTACGGAGCGTCATCAAGCATGTATGCAACGATCATTTTTGTTTTTGAGGTATCTGTCGAAACAATATAAAACTGTCCGTCTCTAAGTTTGCTCAGATAGTCATAATCTCCTTTAACTTCAGGACTTAATATCACATATTCCATTTTTGTATAATCAACAGAAAGAGCGAGAAGTTCATGGGTGTCAGGATCTGTAATTACATTTTCAATATCTGACTTTTCATTTGAATAGATTGTTTTGATCTCAGTTCCGTCCACACCGTTAAGAAGCACAAGCCGCACAGTATCACTTCCGACACTTGTCAGAAAGTATAAGTTCTTGTTATCAGGAGCAAAATCAATAACTCCTCCATTTTCGCCAAAAGGGATTTTTATAAGTTCCCTGAATGGTTCACTTTCATTATCTCTTACTCTGACAATTTCATCGGCAGTTTTCAGATCAGTTGCCATTTCAATTCTCAATTTGAATTCGTGATCTGTACCCCAGCCTGAAACATCTCCGGGATTTTCAGCGGCAACTTCAAGAGTTCCTGTGTTAAGGTCAAGCCTGTACATATCAAAAACAGCAGGATTCCTTTTGTTTAATCCAATGTAAGCTTTATCCGGATATTTTCTGTCGAGAATCAGATTCTGTGCTCTAACTCCCTGAAAAGGTGTCATGTCCTTAGTTTCACCGGTATCAAGAGTAACACTGTAAAGATGCCAGTTTTCATCACCGTCTTTATCCTGAATGTAGAGGATTTTTCTGTTGTCATAAGTCCATCCATAATTTCTGATGCCTCTTTTTTCATCTTTTGTCACCTGTTTTATTTCAGTACCGTTCAGGTCTTTGATAAAAACATTCAGA
>DAOQAY010000188.1:0-4516 GCA_035354435.1 bacterium | reverse complement strand
GAGCACATCGACAAAGATATCGGCGTTGTTTTTAAATGGTACCAGAACTGGGGAATACTTGATAAATCGGTTATCATTTTTACATCAGATCACGGAATGCAGATGGGAGATCCGGCGAGATCAGGAAGCTTCACACAGACACTTAAAAATGCAGGAATTTCATTTGTTGAAGGGACAGGGAACGGAGTTTATCTGAAATAAGAACAGACAGGAGTCTATCATGAAGTTTGTCATCATTATTTTTTTTACAATTTTTTTTATTAATCTGTACGCTGAAGAAAAAAAAGAACTTGAGAAATCTGAAAACGACAGCGTTGCAAAAATGACGATGATCGTTACTGCCGACCGTGAGCCGGTCTATTTAAAGAACAGTCCTGAAATTGTAACTGTTGTCACCGCTGACGAGATCAAAAGGCTTCAGGCTAATTCAACAACAGAAATTCTTGAAAAAGTAACTGGCGTTTTTATGGAGACAGGAACAGGAAGCGGTTTCCCGAAAAGAGGTGTCGCTTCAATAAACGGGCTTCCGG
Organism: bacterium; assembly: GCA_035354435.1. Taxonomy (GTDB): domain Bacteria; phylum UBP6; class UBA1177; order UBA1177; family UBA1177; genus JAKLDO01. The sequence continues at coordinate 3,986 of DAOQAY010000188.1, read as the reverse complement.
CAAATTATGTTCTTGTTCTTTTAAATGGTGCAAGACTGCTGAGTGAGCATATTCACACAGGTCAGAATATTGACCTCATTCCACCTGAAAGCATCGAAAGAATTGAGATAATTAAATCTGCCGCATCAGCTCAGTACGGAAGTGATGCAATCGGCGGAGTTATAAACATCATTACATCAAAAAAAGTGAAAAAATCCGAAGGGAAAGTTTACGGAACATATGGTTCATATCAGACGATGAACGCTGGCGGAAAGCTCACTTCTCCATTAGGTGAAAAAGCTGTTCTATCACTTTTTGCCGATATTGAAAGAAGTGACGGAATCCCTCTTCTTGAACCGGCGCATAGGGTTGACAATGAAGGTTACAACAAGATTTCACTCATTAATTCACTTATACTGGATCCTGTCTCATGGTTCAGTGCCGAACTAAATGGAAACTTCTTTTCAAACAGAATGATGTTTAGAGATGACCGTGTTTACAGCAGACTTATAATGCCAAGCGGCAAAGCTCAGATAAAATTCAATAAAAACTGGTCATTAAACAGTTCAATCGAATATGCTGACTGGGGAAATGAGGCAAGTGAAGAGACTAACAGGCTCGTAATTCCCCAGCTTTACACAACATGGAAAGGATTTAACAATAAAAATCTTCTCAATTTCGGAGTTGATTACCGTCACAGCTGGTTTGAAAGAAGTGCAATAGATGGAATGAAAGATCAGTTTATGTTCGGAATTTTTGCTCACGATGCTCTGAAAATAACAGATCAGTGGCACATTTCGCTATCTTTGCGTCTTGACATCCCTGAAGGTCTGAATCCGGTTTTTTCACCGAAACTCGCAGTAATGTATAAACCGATTGATGATCTTAAACTCCGTTTTGCATTTGGAAGAGGATTTCACGCTCCATCTGTTATTGAACTATATGAAGAAGGTTACGGACACGGAGGAACTGCATACCGGTTCGGCAATGAAGATCTGAAACCTGAATACAGCACGGCATTTTCATTAAGTACAGAATACAGCCCTCATAAAACAATTGAATTCTTTGTAAACGGACACTTCAGCATTATTGATAATTTTATCACTCCTCAGTATCAGGGACCTTGGGAAAAAGATCCGACAGTCGATGTCTGGAGACAGGAAAACTTAATAAAAGCTTTCGTTTACGGAGTCGAATTCTCCTCAAAATGGACTCCTGTCGAATGGTTATGGATCAAAGCCGGATACAGTTATGCGGGAAATAAAGATAGAGATACAGACAGAGAACTCAGATTCCAGCCGGGTCACGCAGTCAATGCTTCCTTGAATTTGGAGAAAGATTTCACACCCAAATGGCAGATTGGCGGATTTTTCTTGTTCACCGGCGGTTTTGACAGGAAATCATGGAGCTGGAAACCGGCAAAAGGAGCAGATAGGGATAACGAATCAGGTTTCATAACAGAACTTAAAGATTATCAGATGTTGTCAATCGGAGCACAAGTCACATATGACAAAACATATCAGCTTTCATTCAAAGCGAACAACCTTCTTGGACAGAACATTGAACACCTTGACGATGCACTGACAGTGATTGACGGGGAGCCGGCTTTTTACGGAAGTCTAAAAGTATACTATTAGAGACCGAGCCGCTGTTGTATGAAAATAAAAAATTCATCCTGTTAAAAAACAATCTTAACAATTCCGTATTATATTTCATCAGAATATGTTCTACGAGAGGAAATGATGGATCTTGAAAAAATTTTAACTGAATCTGATTATGCATTGCAGCCGATAGTTGAATGTTCAACGGGAAAAACATTCGGGTTTGAGCTTTTATTGCGGCATAATGAACCTGATTTTTCAATTGCAAATTTTTTTGATGAGGCATTTAAAAATGAGATTCTGCACAGGATCGACCTCGTTCTAAGAGAAAAAGCGCTCGAAAAGATCAGACAGATCCCTTTTTACCGCAATATGATCTTTTTCTATAATATTGATAACAGAATTCTAACTGACAGAGAATATGAATCCGGAAAGACTGAAATAATGATCGAAAATGCAGGAATGTTAAACAGAAATCTCTGCTTTGAGATCTCCGAAAAACATGAAATAAAAAAAGCCAATTATCATAAAATCTTCTCGAACTATAAAAACAGGTCTTTTCTTATTGCCCTCGACGATTACGGTTCCGGTTTTTCAGGAATGAAAAATCTTTATAATTTCGAGCCTGATTTCATAAAAATTGACAGATTTCTTATCACTAATATTTTTGATGATCCCAAAAAACGGCTTTTCGTGACATCTCTTGTTGATATGTCCCACAAAATGAGCATTAAAGTGATTGCCGAAGGAATTGAAAAAGAGTTGGAACTTCTTGCATGTCAGGAATGCGGCTGTGATTTTGTTCAGGGGTATTATATTCAAAGACCGACTCTTGATATTAGTGAACTCAAACTGCAATATTAATTTAAATCAATCCATTTCCTTGAAACTTATTCTGATATAGGTGTAACCCGGATTTGAGCTGTTATCAAAAACAAACTCTCTAGCTTTGAATACTTCCACAGGGATTCCTTCTGTCCAGGAGAACTCCCCTACGCTATCATCATCATTAAGGATCATCGAGTCGTATTCCATCATTTTAATAATAACCACATCAGTTGCGGCAAATTTGATATTCGTGAAATTCTGCCAGTGAGCGCATTTTGTCTCATCGGCATAGGGTGTCCTTAAAACTTCAGTGCCGTTTATCAGCATATAGGCATAAGGATCCGGTTTATCAATAAGGTCAATCCCGTCCCAGTAGTCACCATCCGGTTTTTTCTCACTGAGACAGACCGTATCTATCGAGACTTTCCAGTATTTCTTGAATGGATCTATACACTTAGATTCATTACCCTCTTTGTAACACACACTGTTTTCATCACATTCCGTTTCTGTAGAACAGATCACTTCCTGCCATTGTCCGCCGCTATCAGTATCGGAATCGTTTGCAGTATCAGCATCACTTTCAATGGAATCAGGATCAGAAATCTCATTATCCTGCTCAAGATTATCGTCACCAACCTCAGAAAACTCATCATCACTTTCTTCAATCGTGTCAGGAACAATATCAGGAAGTTCAGCATTTTCATCTGTTTCATTATCTGAATAACTTAAATCTTCAGTACATACACTTTCAGTACAGATATATCCGACCGGACAGTCAAGGATCGTTGTGCATTCCTGAACAAGTTCATCATCATAACGGGAACATGCGGCAGTTACAGCCAGTAACACAGAAACAACATAAACAGCTCTTTTCATATAAACCTCCATAATCAAAAGCTGTCTTGATTATAAAAGTCATTTTTAGTTTAAAATGAAAAGAATGTTATATAACTGTTTGTTTTTAAAGATGAATATCTGATACATTCCTGACAGCATTCCTTCACTGGATTAGCTTTTATTTACCCCATTTTTCATATCTTCTGAACTGGACATGTTTGAAAATTTCTTCCACTTCCCGTTCCTGTTCCGCGCAGAGACTTCCGGGAGAAAGAAGAAACAGGTTCGGCATTTTAATTCTCCATTATTTTAATGTTTTTCATTTCTTTTCACCGGTTTTCCGTTTCCGTTGGGGCGAAAGATTTTTCGCCCTTACATCGAGGATTCGCTTTAGCAAAATTTCTGCGGGTTCATCGCTTGGGTCGGGTTCGACGAGTTCACCACGGAATGCTTTTGCGAGGACGGACTGCTCGATTTTTTCAACTCTGGCAATTGCAGTTTTATATTTCTCTTCAAGCGAATTCGCTATAGCAAATAACTTCTCCACACGACGGACAATTTCATGCTGTTCTTCAATGGGAGGGAGAGGAAACGGTAAACTTTTTATAATTCCAAGATTTAACACATCCATCGTGGAACCGTGAAGAAGTTCACTATAAAATGACTTCAACAATGGACTTGAAAAATACATCTTGAAAAATTCAGGAACATAAATATTCAGGTCAAGTGAAATTTTCACCA
>DAOQAY010000187.1:0-4529 GCA_035354435.1 bacterium | reverse complement strand
ACAGGTGACACAGGTGACACAGGAAATACCGGCACAGTTGCAACGGTTGAGGAGATACAGAACGGTGATTATGCTGACAAGACATATGTTGACCTTGAAGATGTTTTTGTCCTTTCACCTGCCCGCAAACACAGTGACAATACATTCTCCTTCTATGTTGCAAGTAATGCCGGAGATAAAAAAGGTATTCTGGTTTATAAAATGGTTGATGGAAGCTCATTCCCATATGCAGAAGGCGACTGGCTTGATATTAAAGGAGCCGTAGGTGTTTATCACAAAACAACTGATACCTACACATCATATCAGATGCAGAAGGCTGCAAACGGAACTGGGACAAATGTTGTTACAAAGCTCAGTACTGCTGCCGCAACTGTACCTGCTGCTGTTGCCGTTTCTGCGGCTGATCTAATGGATATAAGCAAGCTTTATGCTTATGTAGGTGTGTATGTAAAAGTTTCAGATGTAAAAATTAAAACAATTCCGAATCAATATGACCTTACTCTGGAAAATGACTTGGTTGTAGACAATATGCTTGTTCCTGCTGACACATTCTCGACATATACTGTTGGAAAAGAATTCACAACAATTTCAGGCATTTTTGATGTTGATTACGATGCTCCGACAATTCATCCTAAAACAGCAGGTGATCTTGTAGCAAAATAACACCGAGGAGAAAATGATAAAATTCCTAAAATTTGTTCCAGTCTTTTTTTTTGCAATCTTTTTTACTGCGTGCTTTGATAACAGTTATGGAAATGCACCGGTAGATCCTGATATTCCGCAGAAACTTGTTATTATCCATTCAACTGATACTCACGCTAAATATCTTCCTTTCTGGATGGAACCGAACATGTTTGACAGAAATATGGGGCTTACTTCGGACAATCCGCCATGCTGGGATCTGGACTACAGCGGAGGCGCTTCGTACTGCAACGGTGCTTTTAACAGTAAAACAGGGCTTTATCAGGTTTATGAGAATGGAGCATATTATTATTATGACAAAAAAACACTGAAGGAAAAAGGATATTACAATCCTGATAATCCAACTCTTGTTATTGAAGATATCAATGAAGACGGCACATGCGATGTTCTTGACTGTCAAAGGTGCTGGGATAAAAATTCCAATAATATCTGTGATGATGACGAGAATTTTGACGGTGTCGAAGGTTGCAGTGTTGCAGATTGTGAAGCACAGAAAAATGACAAAGCTGTTTCTCAATGCTGGGACACAACCGGTGCTGAAAATGGCGGTCCGAATGGAAAATGTGACAAGTCAGATGATATAAACCATGATAATATGTGCGGATTCGATGATTGTGCTCCGGTATATGACAGAAACCACGACAAGGTTTGTGATTATCCTTATGATACCGGTAACAGAACATGGAAAGACAAAATAGGAAATCCGATACTGAGAAAAGATTTTGACTCCGACAGCGATTATAATGTTGCAATGCAGAATGCCAGAAAAAACAGCGAAGACAGGAACAGAGACGGTGTATGCGACTACAGGGATTACAGACCAGGACTGGTCAATACCGGTGGAGTTGCAAGGGTTAAAACTGTTGCTGATCAAATTAGAGCCAAGCATGGTGATATTCCGGTGATGCATCTTGACAGCGGTGACGCATTTCAAGGTGCGCCCGAGTTCAACCTCTATAAAGGTGAATTGGAAATGCTGGCGATCCAGAAGCTTGGTGTTGACGCAATGGCGATAGGAAACCATGAATTTGATAACGGAACTTCGGCACTTGTTTCAGCATACCGGAAATCAGGCGGTTTTCCTCTTCTTGCATCCAACTACATTTTTGATCTTGATGGAAACAAGGGTCTCATGGATATCACTTCACCTTATATGATAATGATGAGAGGAAGTCTTAGGATCGGAATTGTCGGGCTCGGCAATGATTCATCACTCAACTCAATTTATCAGATAGGCGGAAGTATCGGTTTCAATGCAATGGACCCGATAGAATCTGCTCAGAAATATGTAAATGTTGTCAGACCGCTGGTTGATATTGTTATACTTTTGTCTCATCAGGGTCTTGATGGCGATTACGAACTTGCTGAAAAAGTTAAAGGTGTCGATCTTATTCTCGGCGGACATCACCATGTCGTTCTTGATCCGGTGAAAGTTATTGAAGGTCCGGACGGAAGAGATGTGCTGGTTGTTCACAGCGGTGTGAATTACAAAGTTCTAGGTGAACTTGAGCTTGCCGTTCAGAATAAAAGGATCGTGTGGCACAACTACAAGACTCATGCCATTACTGATGATGATCAGGAAAACGGAGATATAATCAATCTGCTCAAACCTTTTGTTCAGGGACTTGAATTTTCACAGTATCTTGACAAGATCATCGGCAATGCTGTTTCAACAATTGTCAGAAATGATCCATCAGGTGGGGACAGTCCTCTCGGAAACCTTGTATCTGATGCAATGATGAATAATGAGTTTGCGGGTGCTCAGTTCTGTGTAACAAATTCAATGGGAATCAGAGCCGATATTCCGACAGGAGAGATAACTCTTGAAAAGCTTTATGAAGTATTTCCATTTGAAAATTCGATTACAACAATGTATCTCAGCGGTAATGAGCTGAAAACGATGTTCGATTTTGTTGCCAGACACTCTGCTTCAAGAGGATGTAAGACTCAGATACAGGCAGGCGGAATAGGGTTGGAACTTGATTGCAGCCCGGATGAAGATCTGCAAAAGAAATATGGATCTTATTCTTTGACCAAGTGCCTGACTATCGGAAAAACAGTCGTAATTGAAGATTATAAAGTTGTTCAGCCTCACATGCTTTTCAAAATGGCGACAAACGACTATATGGGAAAAGGCGGCAGCGGTTTTTATATGCTTGAGAACAACACGACCAGACTTGACACTTCAATTTCTCTCAGGGATGCAGTGAGTGACTATATTCAGGAAAAAGGAGATATTGATCCTCTTGATTATTCTTTAAACCAGACCGGTGAAAACGAATGCGGTCAGGGCAAAAGAATTAAAATGATAAATTGAGGTGCACCATATGAAAAAAATAAACGGTTTTATTCTGCTGCTAGCTGCTTTTTTGATAAATTCGTGTATAGAAGGCAATCCGAAACCAGAAAACATAGGTCTTGCCGCTTTTAAAGTTGAATTCATTGGCGATTTTGATCCCGGGACACCTGAAAAGAGGATGGAAGCTGCTGACAAATATAATTTTTCAGTAAAAGTGACAGCGATTGATTATAACAAAGAAGTGATGCCGGATTATAACGGAACTGTTGAAGTTACTCTTCAGTACGGGAGAATATCTTCGGTTGTAAGAGCTGATGTCGTCAACGGAGTAATTGAAGATCTTCCTATTGAAATGAGATATGCTGTCGGAAAGGAGAGAGTTGTTATTCACGAAATAGTTCTCGATGAAGAATTAAGCACTGAAAGTTCGCCAGTTTATAAAAGAACCGGCAAACTCGGGGTATCTCCTGAAATATTTCCGCCTCTAGCTACTATTTCTGAAATTCAGGGAAATAATACCGGCACCAAGGGATTTGATTCAAAATATAACAACAGAAATCTCAATGTGAAAGGCCGTGATATGGTTGTAACCGCCGTTATTGAAGGCGGTTTTTATCTTGCCGAGGTTGGTGTTGAAGATTACGGCTCAATTTATCTTTACACTTATTCTACTCCTTATGTTGATGATGCCGGAGTCGGTTATTCTCTTCCGGTAGGTGCAATGATCGAATCGGTTAATGGTTCTGTTTTTGAGTTCTACGGATTTACTGAAATGAGTTTTCCGACTTTCAAACCGAAACGGGACTCTAAAACAAATAAAATTATTGTTGATGAATCGCTTATTCCTGAACCGTTTGATATTTCGGCTATCCTTTCTGCCGAAGCTGAACTGGAAAAGAAGGAAGCTGCGATCGTGACTGTGAAAAATGTTACCGTTGACTGGTTTAATGAGCATGATTCAAGTTTTCTTGAATTCGGTCAGTTCCCTTTAAAGACCGATTCCGGAGCTTTCATAATGGCGCAGACACTTTATACGGCTCCTTCATTCGATCCTTTGAAGGAAAGAGACCGCGAGCCTAAAACAAAGTTTAATGTGACGGGAGTTCTGAAACAGCACACAAGCGCAAGACCTTCAACACGGATCATTGTGCCTAGAGATAGTAATGATATTGAAATTTCAGAATAAATTTGGAGATTACAGATGAAAAAGTTAGTTTTTCTATTGGTTGCTTTTTCGACATGCTGGATTTTTGCGCAAGAATCCGATCAGCCGCAGAGCATTCCTTCTGCTGCCGAAGTGACAGATCAAACTCAACCAGCTCCAGCTGAACCAGTTGAGAAAGTTGCTGAAGAGCCGGCAAAAGAGACTGTTTCTATGACGAAAGAGGAAATTCAGGCACTTGTCCAGAAAATGGTGGCTGAAGAGCTTGCAAAAAAAGAATCAGAAAAAAAGGCTGAAGAAGCAAAAAAAGCTGAAGAAAAAGAGAAAGCAGTCAAAGAAAAAGATAAAAAACCTGAAAAGGACGGT
>DAOQAY010000186.1:0-4558 GCA_035354435.1 bacterium | reverse complement strand
CTATGCAGAAAGCCAACAAAAAAGAAGCACTCAGGATCGCTCTTGCATTCGGGATATTTCAGGCTGTAATGCCGACTATCGGTTTTTTCACAGCTTCTTCATTTTACAGCTATATTTCAAAGGTGGATCACTGGATCGCTTTTGTTCTTCTTGCTTTCATCGGCGGGAAAATGATCGTTGAAGCATTGAAAAAAGGTGAAGAATGCGAGATATTTCCTGACGGTATGTCAAACTGGCAGCTTTTTGTGCTTGCCATTGCAACCAGTATTGATGCACTTGCCGCAGGAGTAGGTTTAAGCATTTTGAGCACTGCAATACTCATCCCTGTTTTGCTTATAGGAACAATAACATTCCTGTTTTCCTTCTGCGGAGTTACATTCGGGCGGAAACTTGGTTGCAAATTCGGCAACAGAATGGAAATAATCGGTGGACTGGTTCTTATCCTGATAGGTCTGAAAGTGCTTTTAGGAGATCTTTTAAATTAATCTTTACCTATTGAACTGAAAATCGCTTCGGCAGCTTTCCTGCGACTCATCAGTTTAAGCATGAATGCCCCGAGTTTATTCATGAATCTCGGCATCACAACGGCTTTGCCTTTAAAAAGTCCGTCAACTGCCTCAACTGCTGCGGGATAGCTTTGTCCGATAGTAGATTCAACAAATTTCGATCTTTTCTGCCCTGCACGGCTTACAAATTCAGTATCGGTATAACCAGGACAGAAGGCGCTGACAAGAACCTTTGATCCTGTTTTTTTAAGCTCGGTGCTCAGTGCAACGCTGAAATTCATGACATAAGCCTTGCTGGCTCCGTATGCCGCATAGAACGGAGTCGGGTTGAAACCTGCAAAAGAAGCGACATTCATGATATATCCAGAATCCTTTTTCACCATATCTTTCAAAAACATATTTGCCAGAGCAGTAAGAGTGATGATGTTAAGTTGGAGCATTTTATCCAGCTCAGGCGCTTTCTGGTTCTGGAAAAATTCATACATCCCGTAACCGGCATTGTTCAGAAGCACTTCGATATTTTCATCTTTTGTCAGTAGATAAAGCTTTTCAGCAGCATGGAATCCGGCAAGGTCCATATCTATAACTTTGACTTTAACTCCGTGTTTCTTCTCGACATCTTTCTTCACTTCATCAAGCTTGTCTTTTCTTCTTGCAACAATAATAAGATCCATGCCTTTTGAAGCTAGAATATTTGCGAAATCAACTCCGAAACCACTGCTCGCACCAGTTATCAGTGCTTTTCTTCCTTTAAGATTAATCATTTTATTCTCCCAAAAAAACAAACCTGATTTATTTTAGAATTTTTGATGATTATTGCCAGATTTATTCGCCGGCGGGAGTTATCGTGAATTTCTGTCTGCCTGTCATTCCGGATTCTTCATGCCAGATAGTGAATGTGACTGTTCCTTCTTCGATAAAATAATATGAACTTGCATAATTTGCAGTCCATGAGGAATCTTCTGTTTCTGAATTCCACTCGACATCGGGAACGACCATCCAGTCAGGGTCTGCCGTGTATTCACATCCGATGTTGCCGATCATCCTGACATTGTCGGCGTTATAGAAATAAGGAATAAATGCAACCTGCGATCCTTCCTCAGTCGTTATGTTTGAAGATTCAGCGGCCTTGTCAAATGTGTATTTGTAAGGCTCCCTTATCTTTGTTACAACTTTCAGACTTGCCGGATCTTCGAAATTAAGCGTTATCCGGTCAATCTCTTTTCTGGAATTCTTTGTAATTACAGTGTATTTGCCCGGTTTTGAAACTTTGATCGTAAAATCAGGAATTGAATAGTCATCATCGTCTGTAATGATTATTGCATTATCCGAAGGTTCAACTTTGTGAATTATCTCGTCATACCGTCCGATACTTTCGGCTCCTGTTGAATAAACTTCGATCCTGTGTGTCACAAGTGTCGGAAGAATCCCTGTTGAAAGATTTCCTGATGCTTCATAATCAGTGTAAAGAGAATAGCTTAAAACTCCGTTCTCTCCTTCAGAAGTGTTTGAATCGGCACTGAAACAGCCCGATATCATTAAAGCAACAATAAAAACAGCAACATATAGAACGCTTGTTTTTGACAGTTTCATATCCTCCTCCACGAAAAATTAAAAACTGTTATATTGTGTCAGGAACAGGAATTTTTTATTTAGAAACAATTACCACTGATATTCAACTGTTGAAACATAAGCCCAGTTTGAGGTCATTTCCTTTCCTGAAATTATGTACGGACCCTGAATGAAAAAATCAAGGTTGATCATTGAAGTAAATGTAAATCCTTTCCACATGAAAGACTGTCCGAAATATGCTCCGAGCGCTTCATTAAGTCTTGTGTTCTGAACCGCTGTATCAGAGTCATCTCTTGTTTCACGGTCATCTATCAGGTTAAAATCCTTCTTGACTCCTGCTTTTATCGATATCCACTCTGCCGGAGTTACATCCATGCCAAGCATCAGAGAAAGAGCAAAAATGTTCTTTTTTGTAGTTGTAATTTCATCACTGAGATCATTGTTTATAAGTTTGTCTATATTGTCAACATGATAAAGTGAGAACAGAATAGCCGGGTGTATTCTCATCCATTTCTGAGGTTTAAGAAGTGAACCGACTTTGAAATTCCAGAAAAATGTATTGTTCTTTATATCTGCAACTTCTTCATTGTCATCTTCTACAAGAGCAAGCTGTTTTTCATGAAGAGGAAGAACTCCGAAACCTGTGCCCACAACAAGGTCTGAATACTGGGAAAGAGCAAATCCGCCTCTGCCGAAAAATGAAAAGTCTACATTGCCGTCATAAGTTGTAGTTCTGTCGTACTCAAAAGAGCCTTTTGCAGTTTCAGTCATCCACTGGAAATTCAAAGCTATTCCAAAATCAATAAAAAGTGAACCTTTTCTGAAAGTTAATGACGGGTTAAGCTCAATCCTGTCTGTATTTATCTTGTAACTGTTTGTTACAGTTGCAGTGCTATTTTCCTCAAAATGTCTGCCGAGAAGATATCTGAAATTAAGTCCCAAAGCCAAATTTCCGTTAAGATTCGCTCCGAAAGCAAAACCCATGAGATGTTCAGTATCAGGAATATCAGAACTTGACGGCTGAAGCACTGACATTATCTGCTTGATATCAACCATATCTCTTGTGTTTCCGTTCTCATACCACACAGCCATTACAAGACTTCTGCCAAGAAAAGGAACGATAAGACCGCCTTTTGTGAAATTGCAGTCTATATAACCGTAACCTTTTTTATTTGCGGCAAGAAGTGACGGAAGATAATATCCATCAGTCCTTTCATTTGTATCAGAAAGAACCGGAATAAGTCCAAAACTTGTTGTTCTTTCAACATCTTCATAACTCTGCGCATAAACAGCACTTGCGAAAAAAAAGATAAATAACACAAAAAAAAGTTTTTTCATAAACATTCTCCCCAGATAATTATTAAATAAACATCTTATAAATACATTGTTTTTTATTAAAAATCAATTCTGTGATGAAAAAGTTCAGAAAGGAAGAGGAACTGCATATCCGACGAGAATTGAAAAAGCTCCGTTTTTAACATCAGTATTGTCCCATACTTCTGCAAAACCGAGTGAATATCTTAAATCTCCCACGAATACACCGACTTTCGTATTTATCTCTAATCCGGCTTTCATTACCATACCGCCGTCAACGACATTACGACCTAATCCAATATATCCCGGATTTGCATAAGCGAAAGCAACATAAAGTCCGAGTCCGGCATTGATCCATATCATGTCATTAACTGGAATTATTCCCTGAGCGATCACTGGAATTTCAAAATATTCCCAAGAAAAATCGTCATCACCTTTATCAGTGAAATTCAACTCAGCCTGAAGTGACAGGTTCTTAATGAACGCATATTCAAAAAAAGCACCGAAAAAATATCCGACACCAGGATTGCTGTCATTAAGATCATCGCCCCAGAAATGGGAAATGTTCATACCGCCTTTTAAGCCGGCAAGTGCTTTTTTACCTTTTCTGTTCATAAATTTGTTGAATTTTGACTCACCAGCTGAATTGTCCGCAACCGCCGGAGCAGCCGCTTCTTCTTTTCCTGAATTCTCTTCCATCTTGTCTTCGTTTGTTACAGGCTCTTCAGTTTCCTGAGCATAAACAAATGAAAAAAATGACATAACAAATAAGATTGCAATAGATTTCTTCATGGCACCCTCCTCCAAATAAATAAATAAATAAAAACTCAATGAATCAAAAGCTCATCTTATATAGCAGATAACATAAAAATTGGAAGTTTTTGCCCAGTTCTGATATATTTGGCGGTTTTAAAGCAAAAATAGCCTCTATTTCCGCAGATTCCATAAAAGTTTTCAGCCGCAATATCTATCTTTCGAAAAACACAAAAACTGCTGATGAGATCAAAAAAGCCGACCAGTTTGATGAGTTGAACAACTTTTTTTCAGAGTTTGATCTGTATCCAACTTTTCTTTAAACTATTGGTTCCATAAAAAGAGTAATACAAAATACAGAAATTCTGGAAAATCTAAGATAAGACCTTTTTTTAAGTTGGAAAGAAATCCAT
>DAOQAY010000185.1:0-4624 GCA_035354435.1 bacterium | reverse complement strand
ACTCCTTTTGTTTAATCTGTTCTGTAGTCTTGCCGAATCTTCTTTCCCTGCGGGCGAAGTCTTTCAAAGCGTCAGCCATATTCTTCTCTTTGAAATCAGGCCACAGAATATCAGTAAAATAAAGTTCAGAATAGGCTATCTGCCACAATAAAAAGTTTGATATCCTCATTTCCCCGCTTGTCCTTATAACAAGATCAGGATCAGGAATATCATGCGTGAAAAGCGAACTGCTTATAAGTTTTTCATCGACCTCGGCAACTTTTATCATCCCCGAAACTGTCTGTGAACATATTTTCTTCACAGCTTCAACTATTTCAGTTCTTGAACCATAGCTCAGAGCAAGAGTAAGTGTCATGACAGGATCATTTGCGGAAGTATCGCGACAGAGATCGGATATTCTTTTCAAAATATCTTCAGGAAACTTTTCGAGTGATCCTATTATATTAAATTTTATGTTATTTTCTAACATAGTGGCTCTTTTTTTATCAAGAAACTCTCTCAACAGATTCATCAATCCCGACACTTCATCTTGAGGGCGATTCCAGTTTTCCGTGGAAAAAGCATAAAGTGTAAGATATTTTATCCCTGCTTTTCTGCAAAATGATGTAATCTTGTCAACGCTGTTAGCACCTTCATAATGTCCTTTTATCCGGTTCCAGAATTTTTTTCCGGCCCATCTGCCGTTGCCGTCCATAATTATTGCTATGTGTTCAGGAAGTCTGGTCTCATCCAGTCCGTATTTTAAGAGAAGTTCATTTTTTTTCATTGCAGACAAGAATTCACCTCAGGTCTATGAGCTGATGCCCAGATTTTTCTTAACTTCATCCATCAACTTAGCAAGATAGGTGCTGTTCTTTTCCATTGAAATCGCCATTTTCAGCTGTGTCAATGCAGATTTAAAATCATTCTGATCCATCGCTTTCTTGGCAAGTCTGGCAAATCTTCTTGCCTGTTCATTCTGGACAGTATCTTCAGGATTTTCATCATAAGCCACTTTCATCCTGAAATCGAACCGTTTTAATTCTACATTTTCAATAAGCATTTTGTCATAAATGCTTTTTCTGTTCGGATGACTTAATACAGAATAGGCCTCATTGGCCCTTTTTGTTATTTCATAAGACATGTTTTTGATTTCGGACGGAACATTTCTGAATTTATCAGGATGATATTTCCTTGCCATGGCAATATAATTTTTTTTTACTTCTTCCGCAGTACAATCTTTTTTCAATCCGAAAAATTCATAGTAATTATACTTATCCATTGCAGCAAAAAATTCCGTTATCGTGTCCACAAAATCTTTTGTAATAATATCTGGGATTTTTATCCTGTTTATAGATTTTTCCAGCACTTCATTTACTGATTTCAGGAGAGCATCGCTGCTAAGCGGGAGCCTGAAATACGCTGCTGCTCCGTATTTTTGTGCTATTGTTTCAGAAAGTTCAGGACCATCAGCCATTCCGAGCAGAATAAAGTTCTGTACTTTCCGGATAACTGGAAGAGCTTTCAACCAGACACCTTCATTTATCAGGGAAGAAACTATCATCAGATTGCAACTGGGAAGATCGATAGCAGCAAGTTCCTTTACTTCTGTTGTGGCAAAAACTTCACTCCCCGTAACTTTTGACGAAATGAATTTTTCGAGAGATCTCAAGTATTTTTCGTCATTCATAAGAATAATAATTTTTGTCTTCATTTACTGCTCCAATCCAAGAATGTTTAAAGAAATCTTTTGAATTCTTCCTGTCTCAAGGTCAACCGCACTGACATTCAGGACACCGTTCGTATCAATTTCAAATTTAACTTCGATCTTCAACTCACCTCTTTTTGCATTTCGAAGATCGGTCAATGTCAGATCACCCATGAGATGTGATTCGCTCTTATTTCTGGCATCTCCCTGATATATTTCAATTTTTACATTATCCTGATTGTCCCTTGCATTGGTAAAAACATTAGTCCGCTCTATTGGAAGCGGCTCGTTCTTTTCAACAAGTATTTCAATATAATCACCTATTGTCCCTACACCTATTGAAAGAGGAATTACATCGAGCAGCACCGGCGCAGATTCGCTGTAGTTGCTTATGAGTGTGTTACCCAGAATACTTGCGCCCATTGAGATTACAAGAACCGATTCTATTCCGTAAAAAGGAGGCTGTTTGAAAAATGCAGTTACACATTCCTGAACATAAGGTATTTTTGATGATCCTCCAACCAGAACCACTGCATTGATCTGATCGATCGTAAGATGAGCATTCAGCATTGCCGTTTTGCTTATATCGATAGCCTGTGCAACAATAGGTTCAATTATCTGTCTGAAAAGTTCCCGGTCTATGGTCCTTTCATAATCCACAAGTCTGCCGTTTTCTCTGGGAATTATCCCTTTTATAAGTATCTTTATTTTTTCCTCGGTAGAAAGTGATATTTTTATCCTTTCAGCCTCTGAAATAAGAATTGTCAGCATTTCATTGTTCATGTTCAGGTGAACATCGTAATTCGTCTCGATATCAACAACCATGAACTGTACAAGTGCGGCATCAATATCATCTCCACCAAGGAAACTGTCACCGGCAGTAGAAAGAACTTCAAAAAAATTATCTTTAACTTCAAGGATCGTAATATCAAAAGTTCCGCCACCGAAATCAAATACCGCTATCCTCTCATTCAGGTTATTTCCAAAGCCATAAGCCAGAGCTGCCGCTGTAGGCTCATTGACTATTCTCATAACATTAAGCCCTGCAAGCCTTCCGGCCTCCTGTGTCGCCCTTCTTTGAGCTTCGTTGTAGTTTGCAGGCACGGTAATTACCGCATCAACCACTTCAAACCCCAGAAAATCAGCGGCGGCCTGTTTTGCCTTTCTGAGCACAAGTGAAGAAATCATCTGAGGCGTGATCCTTCTTCCAAAAATCTCGATCTCAATAGAATCATTCAATCCGCCGACCACTTTATACGGGAATTTTTTCGCATATTTTATAGTTTCGGGATGTGAAAATTTTCTGCCGATGATCCTTTTTATACTGTATATCGTGTTTACAGGATTGAGATGCCTCCGGTCTTTAGCCTTCTTCCCTACAAGTACATTCTTACCTTCATTGACAAAAGCTACGACAGATGGCATTATCTTGTCATCTTCCTCTCCTTCGATAGGAATTATCTGTGCCATACCGTCTTTCACAACAGATACAGTCGTTGTGGAAGTTCCAAGGTCGATACCTAAAACATATCCTGACATTTTTTTCTCCGGAAATAGATATTACAGTTCGAGTATGTCATTTTCTTTAATTTTTGAAATGTCATCCAGCTTTTTGATATAGTCATTAAGGTCTTTCTGCACTTTCTCAGAAAATTTCTTTTCTTCATCCTCTGTTATTTCCTTATCTTTCTGAGCTCTCTTAATTTCAACGAGCTCGTCTCTTCTGATATTTCTCATGCTTACTCTGAATTTTTCTGTCAGCTGATGAAGCTGTTTTACGAGGTCTTTTCTTCTTTCCTCTGTCAGAGATGGAACAGGAACCTTGATCGAGATACCGTCGTTGAGCGGATTAAATCCAAGATTGGCATTACGGATAGCTGTTTCAATGTTTTTGAGAGCAGTTTTATCATACGGCTGAACCATTATCAGCCTTGCGTCGGGTGTTGTGATTGATGCCATCTGATTAAGCGGAGTTTTTGTTCCGTAATAATCCACAAAAATATTATCCAGAAGTTTCGGCGAAGCTTTTCCTGTTCTGTACTGAGTAATATCACCTTTATAAGATTCAATTGATTTGTCGAACTTTTCTTTCAGATCCGAGAAAAATTTCTTCTGCTCAAACATCTTTTCCTCCTCTTTAAAAATTTTACGATACCAGACTGCCTACACTGTCATCAATAATTGCTTTCAGAATATTCCCTGAAGTAAAAATATTCACAATTTTCACAGGAAGCCTGTTCTCTTCACAAAGTGAAAGAGCGGTCATATCCATAACTCTTAGTTTCTTTGAAATTGCTTCCTGATATGTTGTTTTCTTAATAAAAACAGCATCTTTGAATTTCGCAGGGTCCTTGTCATAAAGACCGTCAACCTTTGTCGCCTTTATAAGAACTTCAGCTCCGATCTCAGCAGCTCTAAGCGCCGCCGCAGTATCTGTTGTAAAATAAGGATTGCCTGTACCGGCACCGAAGATCACTATACGCCCTTTTTCAAGATGCCTTAAAGCACGACCTCTGATAAAAGGTTCAGCAACTTTGTTTATTTCAATGGCAGTCATAGTCCTTGCAGGCATTCCGTTGGCCTCGAAAGCAGCTTTGAGAGCAAGACTGTTGATAACTGTGCCGAGCATTCCCATATGGTCGCCGGTCACTCTGTCAAGTCCCGTTTCCTCATTTGCGTTAAGACCTCTGAAAATATTTCCCCCGCCGACAACTATCGCTATCTGCACACCGGCATCATAAACAGGTCGTATCTCTTTGGAAAGATAGGTCAGGAATTTCTGATCGATCGGCTTGCCGTCACTCGCTAAAAGCGCTTCTCCGCTTATCTTCAGAAGAACTCTTTTGTAAATCATTTTTACCTCTCTAAATTAGCACGCGACAGATTACTTTATATGTTGTAAGTTTTCAAGTTTTCAGTCATTCGCAATTCGCGAAT
>DAOQAY010000184.1:0-4632 GCA_035354435.1 bacterium | reverse complement strand
TCAATAATTCACTTCCCACACCTTTTTTTCTATATTCAGGAAGCACAATTATGTCGGCATAAACCTGAGAATGAGCGCTATGTTTTGTTAAAGCACCCAATCCTGCTATTTCACCGTTTTTATAGGCAAGAACAGTCAAATTGAAACAGTAGTCACTGCTCAGCCAGCCTTTTTCAGAAACCATAAAAGTATCCAGCTCCACCGGATCATCATCAGGAAACAGTTCCATGAAATATTGCTGTTTAATCTTATGATAATCACGCCATTCTTCCATTGTGGCAGTTTTAATTGAAAATACTTTAATCTCAGTCATTTATTCCTCATCCTCCATAATTTCCTCTGCGTAATAGTTTAAGAATCGGTTGATTTTACCAATTTCAGATTTCAAGGCAATTTGTTTGTAGATTCATTTCAGATTTCAATTGCTCTTTTTTATCAGCTTTGTTACAATCCAGCATGAAGAAGCGATATCACAAGTGGTACGGCAGAACTTACAATTTCAATGAATATCTGAACAGGAAACTGACAACTCATGGTGCAGGTGTTTTCATTACGGCATTTACTTTGCTTTTTTTTGGTCTTAATACTCATGTGAGTTCTCTGTATATTATTTTTGCGATCGCTATTGCACTTTTAATAACAGATATGTTCTCACTTATTTTTAAAATGCCTGAATTTAAAATAACCCGCTATCTTCCGAGATTCGCCTCAAAGAACAGTGTTGTGACTTATAGAGTTTCGATTAGAAACGGCGGCTCTGAATTCGATTCTGAAGGTTATTTTATGAAAGAGATCAGCGCTGATCCCAGACCTGATTATAAGACATTTGTTTCAACGCCTGAGCCGGGTGAGCAGGAGCGGAACAGTTATGACAGAAAAATGGGGTATTACCGCTGGAAGTGGCTTATTGAGAGAAATATCGGGGCTGAATACGGCGAAATAGAGATAAAGGGAGATAAATTCAAGGAGGAAGTTGTCTTTTCGGCTGTACTCACTCCGAAAAGAAGAGGCAGAGTAAGGTTGACCGGTGTCTACATATACAGAAAAGGTGTGTTCGGACTTTTTAAAAGAGGCCGTGTTGTTGATCTGCCGGGAGAAATGATAGTTCTTCCCGAGATCTATCCTGTTGAATCGACTCTCTGCATAAACGGACTTACGGCTTCAGGCAACGAAAAAGTGCGTGAAACACCCGAAACGGGCAGCGGATATGAATTAAAAGCGCTCAGGGAATATCTTCCTGGTGATTCTCCAAGAAGCATTCACTGGAAATCAAGTGCCAAGACAGGTCATCTTAAAATAAAGGAATTCCACCGGGAAGTCGATGCAGGAACGGTGATGTTCATTGATAATTTCTTTACTGAGAGCTATCTTGAAGATTTTGAGACACTTCTTTCTGTCAGTGCTTCTTTGCTGAATCATCTCTATGAGTCGGATAATATGCCGCAGGGTCTTATTATCGGGTCTGACATTACAGATATAAATGATGTGTCGAAAGAAGCTCTGCTTGAAGCACTTTCTTTAATTGCTCTAACCGAGAATGACAGTTCTGCGGATCTGATAATGTCTGTGATGTCTCTGATCGAAAAGGTGAAAGAGTGCTGTTCAGTAATTTTTCTTACACCGGTATATGATGAAAAAAGATATTCACTGATAACATCGCTTATAAAACACGGCATTCCGGTGAGCATTATTTATACCGGAGGAAGAAAAACAGTTTCGACTCAGATGACAGGTGAGTTGGGGATATCTGCTGAGGAATTGAAGCAGGGAGGTTTGAAACTTTGAGATTTCCTCCATTTTTAATAGGTATCTCTACACTTTTCTGGGGTTATTGCACAGGTTGGACGGTGTTCTCGATTCTTGCCGCTGTCGTTTTTGAGGCATCCCGTCTCGTGAAGACAAAATTCGACCTGAAAAAATCTGATTATATTCGAATATCCGACCTCAGCTCGGTAGTCATGATAATTCTTCTCATCTATTCATTTCTTGAAAATGAACCGAGAATGATCTTCCTCAGTTTCATTGCGTCTATGCCGATAGTTTTCATGCCGCTGATGTTTGCACAGCTTTACAGCTTTAAAGATACTGTCATCATCGGTACTGCGGTAGGAAATGGGGTTCATACTCATCAGCCGCTTGATATCAGAACTGTCTATATGCTTATGATATTTGTCTCATCCGGGGCGGCAGCTAGTGACGATAAATGGTTTCTTATATTCACACTTGTGCTTGTTCTGTGGCTGTTTTCCGGTTCAGTGAAAAGCACAAAGTCGTTTCTGCGTTATGCCGTTTTTTCGGTTGCCGCATTTTTTCTGGTTTTCTCAATTTCGGTTGGAATCGTGATAACCCACAACATTCTAAGAGAAAAAATGATGGAACTTTACAGAAACTGGTATATGTCTCAGACCTCAGATCCGTTCAAAAGTTCAACTGCAATGGGAGAGACAGGATATCTGAAACTTTCAGGAAATATTGTTATGAGAATAAATCCTGAAAAAAGAGAAGGGATTCCGATCTATCTTAAAGTTTCCGATTACAATCTGCTCTCCGGGAGCGTTTGGCACTCAAGATCAAAAGATACGATCTCTGTTTTTCCCGACGGAGAGAAGGTGTGGCAGTTTTTCGGTGAAGGTGAAGGTGCTTACAAAATGAGCGTTTCTTCATGGATGGGCAAAGGTGGAAAAGGTGTTCTTGCACTTCCTGTAGGATCAAAAAGAGCGTTGAAAATGGATGTTGCAGGTATTGAAAAGACAGGACTCGGCTCAATACTTGTCGAAGAAGGCCCTGATCTGCTTGAATATGTTATTACTTACGACCACGATTTCCGTAATGAACCTCCGCCGGATGATAAAGACCTGATGATTCCTGCAACTGAAAAACCGGTAATTGATACGGTCATAAAAACAAATTTACTGAAAGGTTATGACGATCGTGAAACTCTGTCGAAAATAGAATCGTTCTTTTCAACTTTTTCGTATACGCTTGATCTTGAAAACAAAAGCGGAAATTCGGTTCTTGATGAATTTTTTAACAAAACAAGATCGGGACACTGTGAATATTTTGCAACAGCGACAACACTACTTTTAAGGGCAAATGGAATTCCGGCAAGATACAGCACGGGATATTCGGTTTCTGAGTACAGTCTGCTTGAGAAGAAGTTCCTTGTCAGATCAAGAGATGCCCATGCCTGGGTTACGGCTTATATTGACGGAAAGTGGGAGACGGTTGACACCACACCGCTGCAATGGAGGACTTTTGATAAAAAAGAAGGATCTTTCATGGAACCGGTCAAGGACTTTTTTTCATGGTTGAGGTTGCAGTACGAGAATTTCAGAAAACAGAAAAATGAGCAGTTTAACCGGCTTCTTGTAATAATTGCATCAATCCTGACCATTTTTATGATGGTAAGGATATATTTCAGGAAAAAGCTTGTCAGGAATGAGAGCGAGCCGGAGCATTTCAGTGGAAGAATCGAAGGGCTGGATTCTCCTTTTTATCAAGTTCTTATAAAGTGCAAAGAAGACGGCATAATCAGAAATGACAATGAAACTATTAGAAAATGGGTCATTAAAAATTCAGATAAACTGAAAAACCACCAAGACCTTATAAATCTGGTTAATCTTCACGAAGAATTGAGGTTCAATCCGGAAGTGAAGAAAGGTGAAATCTTTGATGCTCTTCAGAAAGGTTGCGATCAGTGGATCAAATCTGACTAAGGTCGATGGAGCCTGTTATTATTTCAAGTGTTTTTTCAATATGTCGAACAGGGCATTTGTTTTTATCGGTTTAGAATATGTGTTCTGTTCAAGTTTCCGTATGCGTGCTGTTGTCTCAAGCAACTGAATTTATTATTTTATCCAGAAAATCCGGTGCTGTTTTAAGGGAGTTCCCTGTGTTCATAACAGTTTTCCTAAAATTATTGCTTTAAATGTGTGTTCAACATCCTCATCAAATCTATTATCTTGAAAGGTTTACATATACTTGCAGTAAAGCCGTATTTTAAAGGATTTGCCATAACTGGATCTTCGGCATAGCCACTTGCAACAAAAGCTGGTATTTGGATATTCATTTTCCGTACTTCTTTTATAGTTTCTTTTCCACCCATTCCGCCGGGTATTGTAAGATCAAATATCATTGCAGCAATATCTCTGCTCGCTTCTTTTTCAGTTTTCAGAAAGTTAATGATCTCTTTTCCATTCATTTTATACACAACTTTGTATCCAAAAGATTGCAGCATATTGCTGACAATGTCACCAATTATTTCTTCATCATCCATAACAAGAATGGTGCCGCTTCCTGTATGTTGCAAAGATTCACTTCCGAATGGCATCAAAGCTGGTTCTGAAGATGCCGGTATATAAATGTGAAATGTGGAACCTTTGCCTTGCTCGGATTCGACATCGATACAGCCGCCATGACGGTTTATTATTGAATAGCATGTGGCAAGACCGAGTCCGTGTCCTTTCGGTTTTGTAGTGAAAAAAGGATCAAAAATTCTTGAAAGGAGTTCTTTTGGAATGCCGATACCTGAATCTTTGATCGACATTTTTACATATTTTCCATGTTCAAGTACAGGATGCTCTTTTTCTGATATTGTTAAGTTTCTGGCAGTAAATTCAATGATTCCTCCAA
>DAOQAY010000183.1:0-4708 GCA_035354435.1 bacterium | reverse complement strand
AGAGGTTAATTTATTCCACTAAATTCCCCTGTCCAGATTTAGATTACCATTATAAAATTCGTGCCGAACAAAGCACCTGCCGAGAATAAAATAATTGCAAAAATAAGTTTCTTCATTTTTTTTCCTCGTTTTTCAACATTTTAAATTTTTTTAGTTCACACAAATAACCAGCTGGATGTGTTATTATTATTAAAAAGCATGAATATGTAAAGTAAATTTATAAAATACCACAAACATTCTTTATGGTTGAGTTTTCTTCTTGTTGTTCTGTTTTTTTCATCAAAATTTGTCATTTCTTTCAGTTTTTTGTAGTATCTGCCGATATTTCTTTTTTAACGGGGTGATTTATGTCAAGGAAACTTATTGTATTTATATCTGTTTTAGCTTTGCTTGTTGGAGGTTTCTATTTTTATTACGGAGACAGAAAACCGGAAATAAAGACCGGATTTTCCGGAAATCTTACCGGGCTTGTTGTGGGTATTCCAGGGTCTGAACCAAGCGGACTTGCGGAAGTAAGAGATGTGCTGGCAACAAATGAGAATAAGCATGCGGTAAGGGGTTTCTGGAATACGACCAGAAATAAATTTGATGCTGAATTTATCTGGTTTGACCCGGATGGAGAAGTTTCCTATAAAAAAACCATGAATATGTCTCCGGACTGGACAAGAACAACAATACATTACAAAGGAACAGCTCCTCTTAAAGCAGGAAAATGGACTGTTGCAGTAAAGGTTGACGGAAAATATCTGGGGAAAGCGGATTTCACAGTGGTTCGAGATGAATCAGAAATACCGTTGAAGGCTCAGATAAAAGCATTTAACACAGAAAAGCTTACAATAAACGAAGCTCATTTCATTGCTGAAAAACTCAAATGCTACGCCGACAGCAGATGCGATAAAAAATCAATAATTTCAAGCATTACTGAAGATCTTGCGAAAAGAAAAGTCGGAATTGCAGTTTCCATTTTCAGAAGAGGGACATTGACAGATCTTGCTCTTTCATCGGCCGACAATTTTTCAGATTCGATATCAGATATCATTAATGTTATAAAACCTGTTGAAAACAACCCTTCTTTTGTGGAGCTTTCAATACTTCACTCTGGCATTGATGTATCTTCAGTCGAGCAGGTCGTTTCTATGAAAATGAAACAGGGAATGGGTTTTTCTATCTCTAACGGTAACAAATCCGCATCAATCCTGCCCACTCAGATAGCAAGGCGTCAGATAGAAAACGCTCTTGAGCTTTTAAGACAGCTTTCAATTGATGCAGGTCTTGATGAAAACGCCTGGAAAAACAGCAGGTTAACAGCTTTCATGACTCAAGACTTCCTTTTTGGTGAAGGAATGACGGAAACCAGAGAGCTTGCTTTTTCAAGAACCATTGTGCCTGTCGAATCGGTTACAAGAGACGATATGATAAAAACGGTTGATCTTGCCTTTGACTGGTATCTCAAGAACCAGCTTGAAGATGGAAGATATATGTACACTTTTTTTCCGTCAAAAGATCTGGAACCTGATGACGACTGGGGACTTAGAAACCTGAATGCTATATTTGTTCTTGCAGAAATTGCTCATGATAGAAGCGACCCGAAAAAAATAGAAAGTGTAAAAAAGGCTATCGGCGTTTTCAGATCATCGCTGAAAACTGTTAATAATATCAAATATGTGGACTGGAAAAAGCACAGGCCTGTTTCAAGTATCGCAGCAACAGCTTTTCTTCTTGGCGCTATGGTTGAACTTTACGATCCTGATTATAAAGATGATATGAAAATGATGGCGGATGCTATTATTTCACTTCAGGAGGAAAATGGTAAACTGAAAACCGACTTTTACATGCCGCTCAGAGATATTGATCAGATGTATTATCCTGGTGAAACCCTTCTTGCTTTAATGCGTTATTACAAGTTTACAAAATATGAGCCTGCTTTGAAAGCTGTTGAAAAAGCATTCCCTTATTATGTAAGTTTCTGGAACAACAAGGAAAATCAGGATGGACCTTTCGTTCCGTGGCAGATCAGAGCTTTTCAGGAACTTTATTCCGTAAAAAAAGAGAAAAAATATGCTGATTTTGTATTTTCTCTTGCCGACTGGATGATGGATCATTACAAACCTCTGCACAAAGATGCAATACCCGGAAGACAGGGTGCTTTTGACACACAGTTTGCTTCAACAGCAGTATATTCCGAGGGATTCTCACAGGCTTTAGCTCTCGCAATTGAAATAAAAGATGATGCAAGAATAAAAAAATACGGATCTGTACTGAAAGGCAACATGGGATATCTGCTCGGGCTTCAGATAAGACCTGAAGATGCTTTCTGGATAAAAAGACCGGACAAAGCTGTCGGAGCGCTCGTTTTGAAAACTGATGTAAACGAACTCCGGCTGGATGCAACATATCATGCTATTTCAGCTATAAATTATACGACAAAATTGTTTAATTCAGATCAATGGAATGCAATTGTCTGGTAATTTCCGGAGGATCTTATGATAAATCTTTTTGATTCAAATGAACTTCAAAACCGTGCTTCGGCATTTGGCAGAAAACTGACGGAACGCAAAATTGACTGCGCTCTGCTGACTTCAAATCAGGATCTGTTCTACTTCACAGGTTCAGTACAAAAAGGTGCTGTAATTATTAATAAATCTGGAGAAATTTCATATTTTGTCAGGAAAAATTCTGCACGCGCTGAACTTGAAACATCACTGCCTGTCAAAGAATGGAATCTTGACGAAATATCTAAAATTACAAACGGTGTCTGGTCAATGCCTTATGATGTGACAAGCGTTTCCGAACATCTTTTTTATAAAAACAAATTCTCAAAAGATGAGGCTGTCGACTGTTCTGTGCCTCTTGCTCTTACAAAAACGCTCAAAAGTCCGCAAGAGATCGGACTCATTAAAAAAGCCGGTATTATAAATCTGAAGGTCATGGAATTTGCGAAAACCGTCTACCAACCCGGAATAAGGGATATTGATATTCAGGCTGAGATTGAACTGTATGCAAAAAAAGAGCTGGAACATCAAGGACTTTTCTGGATCAGAGGATCGGGAATGGAAGCGGCTTCCATGTCGCTCGTTGTAACCGGAACTGATGCTCTGGAACCGACTTATACTGACTTTCCGATCGGCGGAACAGGATTATCTCCAGCCGTTGCTCAGGGAGCAAGCAGAAAAATAGTTTTTAACAATTTTGTCATCGATCTCATCGGCTGCTGTTTCGGTTACTGCGCTGATAGCACAAGAACTTTTTTTGTGCAGGAACCTGACATCCGGATCAAAAAAATATATGTTGAACTGAATGATCTTATGAAAAATATCACCGATCGGATAAAACCGGGAACAACGGGAGACGAAATTTATAGTTTTGCCATGAACCTTGTCGAAAAATACTCATGGAAAGATCTTTTTATGGGTTATAAACAGAAAGTCCGTTTCATCGGACACGGAATCGGGACTGAAGTCAATCAGCTTCCGGTCATTGCACCTAAACAGAAAACACCTTTTGAAAACAGCATGGTAATCGCCATTGAGCCGAAAATATTTGTTCCCGACTATGGAATTGTCGGAATAGAAAATACTTATGTGCTTGAAAACAATGGCCTTTATTCAATTACTGGAAACTGTGACAACATAAAAGACTGGATAATATAAAATGGAATTTTTTACCAGCCCGCATAATTCCGTGAAAATTGCTTTTGATATATTCCCTTCTACCTCTGAAAAAGGTCGTATTCTTTTTTTGACAGGAAGAGCGGAATATTATCTGAAATATGAACGGTTTTTTAATCTTATGAATGAAAATGGCTTTTCTGTTTATGCCATGGATCACCGAGGTCAGGGAGCAAGCGGCAGAATGCTTGAAAATCCTCAGAAAGGATATGTTGAAAATTTTGATTTTTTTGTTGAAGATGCTGATTTTTTTCTAAAAAACATCGTTTTAAAAGATATTCCCGGACATGTTCCTGTTTTTTCAATATCACACTCAATGGGCGGAGCAGTTTCTTTGCTTTTAGGGATGAAAAATCCCGGATTATTTCAAAAAATGGTTTTCTGCAGTCCGATGTGGGGAATAAATTTTGGAAAAACACCGGAAAAAGCAGTTTTTTTCCTTTCAACAATGATGTGCCTGCTTGGAAAAGGTAAAAATTATGCACCGGGAAAAGGAGACTACGATCAGAAAACTGCTTTTGAAAACAACAGACTCACCCATGATCCTGAACTTTTCAGCAAACAGAAATCTTTTTTACATGAACACCCCTCTTTTGTTCTCGGCGGACCCACAAATCGCTGGGTAAACGAAAGCTTGAAAGCTATTAAAAAAATTAAAAACAACAAACTTCAACCCGGCTGCCCGGTTCTTCTTCTACAAGCTGGAGCCGATCTGGTTGTCAGCAATGCCAACCAGGACATAATTATTAAAAAAATTGAACTTTCCACCAGAATCGTTATCAAAAACAGCTGGCACGAATTGCTATATGAGGAAAAAACCATTTATTCTCAAACAGTTAGCCAAATTCTGAATTTTTTACATTATTAACCGTTTCTTAACACAAAACTAACAAAAAACAAATACTCTCCGCCTGATTTCTGTTCTCAAATATCCGGCAACAAAAGATTGGAGATGTAAATGGATTGGAAGGAAGTTTTTTTTCAGGTGTTCGGCGGACTTGGACTGTTCCTTATGGGAATGAAGTTCATGAGCGACGGTA
>DAOQAY010000182.1:0-4734 GCA_035354435.1 bacterium | reverse complement strand
TGCAAAGGCTATCAGGTTTTTTATCAGGAATGTATTGATAATAACTGGTTTTAAAGCCTTTTAAACACCCTTTTTTAAATCAGGAGCGGGGAAACCCGCTCTTTTTTTCGCAAAAGGGCGTTTGCGTCACCCCTTTTGAAATCCCCGACCGTGCCTTTAAAGGTCTCTTTTTTCTTATCGGTCTCACGGCGGCACTGCCTCTGTGCTTGAAAAGGGAAAGCGCTCCGTCAAGGAGCCTTTTCTTATCCTTTTCAAGCCTCTGGACTTCCGGCGATGCTTTTTTGAGCGACAGGAAGGCACCTGCACCATTTTTTCAAAGTCCCCTGCTTTTTTAACTCTTAGACCTTTGACCGGTTTTACATCGGATCGCAATTTTATAAGCAGGCTGGCGGTTCAGAAACACAAATGCCCTGAAGAGTTTGAAATGCTTTGAAAAATGGATAAACTGAATGAAGTTGTTAAAAATGATGACGGTTTTTAAGGGGAAATAAAGAATGAATTTCAATCAACTTTCAGATATCATTGGAAAAACACATCTCTATCTTCAGAATAATGCGGTCAAGGCAATTAACCGGAACCTTACTGTGAGAAACTGGCTGATAGGATATTATATTGTCGAATTTGAACAAAATGGCGAAGACAGGGCTGCATACGGAGAGAGCCTGCTGAAAGTTCTTGAGAAACGGATGAATGACAGCGGTTTAAATGAAACCCTTTTTTACTGGTCAAGAAAGTTTTATATATCCTATCCATCTGTAGGAAATTTAATTTCTGCGACACTGTCGCAAATATTAAAAGAACTGCCCGGAGAGATTTCTGCGACAGTGTCGCAGAGATTGGTTATCAGGACGGGAGGCTCTATTTCAGAAACAGATCAGTATCATACAGACCCGCAGAAACTCATTTCGGCACTGTCATTTTCTCATATTAAAGAAATTCTTGTGATAGAAGATCCTCTGAAACGCTTGTTTTACGAGAATGAAAGCATTAAATGCAGCTGGAGCGTAAGAGAACTCCGCCGCCAAATAAATACACAGCTGTATGAACGCTGCGGAATGAGTAAATCGCCAGAATCAGTAATTGAAAAGATAAAAAATGCTGAATATATTACAGCGGCCGATACGGTGAAACAGCCCTTTGCATTTGAATTCCTAGGTTTGAAATCTTCTGACACAATAGATGAAAAGGATCTGGAGCAGTCCCTTATAAACCATTTGCAAAATTTCCTTTTAGAATTGGGTTACGGTTTTTGCTTTGAAGCAAGGCAGAAGCGCATTTTGATAGATGATGAATATTATTTTGCCGATCTGGTTTTTTATCACAGAATACTGCATTGTAATGTCATAATAGAACTGAAAAATGACGAATTCAGGCACGAACATTTAGGACAGCTGAATGCCTATGTTTCCTACTATAGAGAAAATGAAATGAATCCGGGAGATAACCTGCCGATAGGCATTTTACTTTGTACCCGCAAAGGAAAGAAAATGGTGGAATATGCCATTGCCGGAATGGATAATAAACTTTTTGTGTCACAGTACATGCTTCAACTGCCGGACAGAAAAGAACTGGAAAGATTTATACTCAAAGAAAAAGAACGCATTGAATAGTATCCTTCCCTTTTCCCTCCGTGTTTCCCAAACATTTCTTGATTTATTTATTTATTGATATATTGTAATATTGTTTTATTGATTTAAATAAAAGGGTGTCCGATGCGAAAAGTAATCTGTGTTGCCAACCAGAAAGGCGGAGTCGGCAAGTCCACACTGACAATTAATCTTGCTGTTGCATTTGCTTCAGCGGGTAAGAAAGTCATGATCGTTGACGGCGACCCGCAGGGAACCTGTTCAAGATTCCATGAGGAAAGAATGAATTCAAAAGAGAAGAAGTACGAAATTTCATGTGTCTCAATCCTGACCCCCACCCTTCACAAAACACTTGATGACATGAAATTCGATGTCTGTATTATTGATGTCGCCGGGAAAAATGATGTCATGGAAAGCAATTCAATGAGAGTTTCCGACCTTATTGTAATTCCCGTACAGCCTTCAAAAGTGGATATATGGGCTACAGAAGCCACAATTACAAAAGCGGGTTCGCTCCTTCAGATAGCCCCGGATAAAAAAGCGTTCATTTTTTACAATCAGTGCAATTCACTTGTTAAAACAAAGTTACAAAGAGAGATCGAGGAGACTGAAAAGGAAATTACAGAAAAATACGGAGTCGGTTTTCTGCTACCCTGTTTCTGCAATAGGGAAAACTACAAAAAATCAATAGGAAGCGGACTTTCGGCCATTGAAACCGCAGATGAAAAATCAAAAGCTGAAGTAATGGAACTTTTCAATGAGATCAGATCACTTTTAAATATTTAAGGAGAAATGCCATGTCAGGAAAAACCAATGACAAAGACAAAGCACTTGAGAATTGGGAAAAAAAGGCTGATAAAATTGCGGCTGGTCAGGAAGTTGCAGTTAAAAAGACCGTATCTTATTCACTGCCGGAAAAGCTGATAAGCAAGCTGAAGATTCATTCAGCCACCATCGGGAAAGATCAAAGTAGAATCATTACCGAACTGCTTGAAGATTATTTCAAGAAGAACAGCATTTAGTCACTGCGTGTGTCGCTTTGCGACCGTGAAGGGTGACGAGTGAATAGTGAGAGGGAGAAAAATGCTTTACAAAGAAGCTATGAGTATTTTATCTTTTGTGCAGTTGTACCCAACATGTCCACAGAACATCTCACCTTGCGATATCTTGCGCTTGTTCAGGCGGACATACTTCATTACAAAAATACCGGAAAGAAACTTCCCGAAGATTTTGCTGAAAAGGTGTTTTCTTCGATGATTTGAATTTTTTAAAAAGGGCGGTTGCTGAATGATTTAGAATCTGTCAGTTCCGCCGTGTTGAGTTCAGACCCTAATAAAAGAATCTCCCTCATTAAGATTTTTGTTTGAGAAAATGAAAATCTGGCCTTTTGTGTGATTGACCAGATATTCCCATTCGTACCCTTTTGTTCCTTCAAATTTGGCTTCGATGTTTCCGGCGGCCAATTTTTCTAAAAAATCAGCTTCCTTGACATCTAAATCCTGGCGTGACAGAACAAAGAATTTTTCTGCTTCTTCGGTTACGGTGTATTTAAATTTGTAACCGTACATAGAAGTGGTTTCTTTCTCTACATTAATTCTAAACGGGTTCATGACATACCTCCAAAAAATTCAATTTTCAAAGACCTATTCTTGATCGTTCAGCAACCTGGCTGTGGCTAAAAATAAATTCAGCCGCTCGAAAATCTTGAAATAAATCCAGATACTTAAACAATCATAAAAAAAAGTATAGTTGTTGTCAATTTATTGTTTTTCAGGCCGTCTTAACGCTACCTTCCGGACTCCGCACATGCTTCGGTTCTTCCGGTACGGAAGGAACTTTTTTCAGCGGTCTCATGCCAGTTTACACCTCTCCGCTTAAGACGGGACAATGCCCTGTCAAAGAGCCTTTTCTTCACCGTTTAAGTCCCACTGAAGGTTTTCCCCTTTAATTCCTGAAAACTTTAATTCTAAAATAAATTTTTTAAAATACTTCCGTTGTGTTTAATTTTTTGTGGAGAGATAAATGAAAAAGCTTTTAATTTCATTGATATTTGTTTTGTTGTTTTTTGTGGGTTCGTGTGGTGGGGATGACACCGGAGACACAGGCAACACTGGCAATCCTGATACTGGTGCAATGGTTTCCGTTCCTGCGGGTTCATTTCAGATGGGTTGCAATGAAGCGGTTGATGATCAGTGTGATAGTGATGAATCTCCTTATCATGAAATGACACTCTCGGCATATAAGATTGATAAATATGAGGTCACAGCTGGTGAATATCAAAAATGTGTTGATGCCGGTGATTGCAACAACAGCAACGAGAGCGAGCCGCATTATTACACAACCACGGATGACCCATCTTGTAATCTTGGTGCGACAGGCAAAGGCGATCACCCGATGCAGTGTGTCAGCTGGTATGGTGCAAAGGCATATTGTGAATGGAAAGGATTGCGGCTTCCGACAGAAGCAGAGTGGGAAAAAGCAGCAAGAGGCACAGAAGGTGCAAAATATCCATGGGGCAACGAACCTGAAGTAAGCTGTGAATATGCTATTATGGCTCCTTATATTGCAGAGACTGACGAATATGATAATGGTTGCGGCACAGACAGCACCTGGGTTGTAGGAAGTAAAGAGAAAGGGAAATCCCCGTATGGCGCTTATGATATGATCGGCAATGTGTGGGAATGGACAAATGACTGGTACGGTGAAACCTATTATGAAACCACACCATCAGAAAACCCCGCGGGACCTGAATCTGGAGGCAACCGTGTTTTGCGTGGTGGGTCGTGGAGCAACAGCAGCGACTACAACCTCCTGCGCGCTTCCAGCCGGGCTAGCACCACTCCGGATAGCTGGAACACCTACTACGGTTTCCGTTGTGCGAAGTGACTTCCTTCAGGATTTTTCTGGTTTCTGGAATGGGGTTTAAGGGGGCAAGCCCCCTTTGGGTTCAGTTTTAGTTCTTAATTTCTTTTCCTGCCGTCCTCCCCTTCCCTTTCAGACTTCGCATCTGCTCCGGTTATTCCGTACCGGAATGAACTGACCTTGCGGTCACCTTCCAGTCAATGGACGGAATTAATTCACAACTCTTTAAATTCATAAAGTCATAAATTCCTGAAGCTATCAAATAATGATACTGCGTATAGCAGGT
>DAOQAY010000181.1:0-4776 GCA_035354435.1 bacterium | reverse complement strand
TTCTCCACCGCCGCACAACTCACATCTGAATTTTCTAACCATTTTAACCTCCGGAATAAACCGAAATTTACAGTCAATCCGAGGTTTAGTGTCAGGTGGCTGATGTTTTTATTAATAAAATCAGCAAATTATTAACAATTTAACAAAAAAGATGTTAAGTGCTCATAACTGTTAGGAGTTTTTTAGCTCGAAATTAATCTTGAAATACTTGGTTTCGTATCTGTAGCCATTTGATCTGATTTTTAAAGTTCCTTCAACTTCTGAATATAATATTTCAATAATTATTGATGTGCCTTTTTCCGGAATCACCGGGTTTGTAAATTTAAGATCACCTGCAATAATATTTAATCCTGAATGCTCTGAAACAGACTCAAAACACTCTTTTACAGTCTGCATGAGAAGCACTCCGGGCACCACAGGTCTTCCCGGAAAATGGCCTTTGAAAACCTCATGCTCCGGATCAAACACAACTTCAAAGACAAATCGACCAGTCTCTTTTTCCACGACTTTGAAATTGAACAGTTTTCCGTTGAACATCACTTGTTTTCCAGTATTGACAATTCCATCCTTAATTTTACATTCGAGTGAACAATTGTAATAAAAGCCGGAGTCATTGAACCGCTTTCCGGATAACCGTAATTGATCCCAACATATTCATCTTCTATCTCTTCGGCTTTCCAGACTCTTTTCAATATTTCTGTTTTCCTGTCGATCAGAAAATTAGAGGATATCTCTTTTTTCTCAGAACATGCAAAAAGCATATCTTCCGAGCGCTCATATGTATACCGTTTACAAATTTTATTGCTGAATCCGCTTACAACAAGTAAAGCAAAATCCTCTTTAAAAGTGTTTTTCACATTCTCCCGGTCAAGTTCGCTGAAAACATTTTTCATTTCAGCAACTCCGTTTATTACTTCCATATCAAAAAGCTTGAAACCTGTTTCAGAGATAAGCGACATCCTGAAACTGCCGTCTTCGATCTTTTTTATTGCAAGCAGTCCCGAGAAATACATCGAGTAAAGTTTTATAGAAACTCTGTACAAAGCCGAAGTCGTATCCGAGAATGGAACTTTTTTGAGATCCAGTGTAGCAGAACCTTCAGGTGTGCAGTGCCTGCAAGGAAGTGAGCCGCAGGACATAAGCAGCGACAAGATCAGTGCAAATGCAACCAGTTTAGTGAACAGCAAACTCTTTTTCATCAATTTTTCCGTTAATTTTTTTAGCTGTGAAAACAAGTTCAGTAAAATCACCTGAATTTTCTATCATTGTAAGCTTAGTGACAGTAAAATCAGTTTTATCCATTATCATTTTAATATTTTTGAAATAATCAGTCAGAGGAGTTCCTTTAACCGGAATCATTTCAATAACAAGCTCATTACCGGACTCATTTATCGAAAAAGTAAAATTCTTATTGTCAGAAAGTATCGTACCGTTGAGAGATTTTATCATTATCTCATTTATCTCCTCAAATACTTTACTTGAACTCATATCAAAACTCGAAATTTTCTTTCCATCTTTCATCGTTATCCTAGTGCCGTCAATAACTATCGTATAAATGAACGGAGTAGTATATTCCCATTTCAGACTGTTGTCTGAATCATTTTTACGAAATACAAACTTTCCGCTTGAAATCACCTTATCAGAAAGGAACGAAAGATTCTTTGTCTGTTTAAATGAACTTTGGATAGAATGTATATTTCTTGTGTTTTCAGAAATTACCTTCTGCCATTTTACCGCACTCGTGCTGTCGGCAAGCTCTTTAAAAGCAGTTTCGGCATCCTGCTTTACATTATCAGCGTCAACGGTTTCGGCATAACACGCAGAAAACATTAACAATATCAGGAGCAATATCTTTTTCAAAACTAGTCCTCCGGAAGAAATCTTTCAGGTTCAATAAACTCAAAACCGTTCAATCTGCAATTATCAATAAACTCATCCAGCATTTCAACCGTACCATTTACTGTATCATGGAAAAGTATAATGTCACCACCGGATATTTTTTTTAAAACATGCATCAGTATCTTGTCTCGTTCTTGCCAGAAAGTATCAAGTGATCTTACCGACCATCCCACTGTTTTGTAGTTAAGTTTTCTGACAGCATATGCAATACCTGGATTGGTGACTCCGAAAGGCGGTCTGAAACAAAATATCTTTTTTCCTGTAATATCTTCGATGATTCCTGAAGTTTTCTGAAGTTCTGCCAATATTGTGTTTCTGAAATAAAACGGGAAAAAATTTGAATGGGAATATGAATGATTCCCTGTCAAATGTCCTTTTTCAGAGATCATTTTCACCAGATACTGAGCTTCCTGAGCCTTTGAACCGGTTATGAAAAAAAGAGCCCTGACATTTTTCTTTTCGAGAATTTCCAGTATTTTCTGAGTGTTTACAGGATCGGGACCGTCATCAAATGTCAGAAGAAGTCCTTTCCTGAAAGTTCTGCTGAAACATTTCACTTTTAAATATATGTTAGAACTTATCCTGAAAGATCCGTACACAACCAAAGCAAGATAAGATATTGCGAGAACTGAAAGTATCTCAGGATTTTTTATAAAAAGAACAAAGAAAACAATATAAATAATTGATATAATGCTAAATACTGACATTTTTTATTAAAATAAAAGCGTTTTCCATATTCAGAAAACTGTTCCATACTAGCACCTGTCTTTCACCTTTTTCAACAACTGTCTGCACAGCCATGACAGTGGACAAGGCACCCGCAGTCATAAATTCACCTGTAATTTCCTTGGGATTGACAATTCTTTTCCAGCTATGCGGCATAAGTATCTGCTTTTTCCAGTTGTCGCATTCGCTGTCACCGTTAAACGGGGTGAAAATGACCGTTTTCGATGGATCTATTCCGTTTAATTCGATGAACTGCCTGAAAACGTTCTCGACAGTTATCTTGTCAAATGACGGAACTATTTTGATTGCTGCCATTTCGCAAACCGCATTTTCTTTACTGCCGCTGATCACTACAAACGCCGCACCTTCTCCCGGAACTGACGATTCTTTATAAATCCCCATCCTGGCAGTAATTGCAATATATTCCTCAGTAAGTTCATCAACTCCGCCGGCAAGAATATTAAGTTCGGGAGATTCAGCAGAGATCAGAAATGCTTCCATTAACGCACTTTCAAACGATATTCCTCTGTGGACAAATGTAGAATTATAGCCCGTGCATCCTGTCAGTATGGAAATTGCACCGCCGACAGTGTTATGTGTTGAATAGATGAAAGGAGCCGGATTCAAATTCTCCTCGTTGTACTGCACTATTGAACTGATGAATTTGATCGTGTCGGAAAGACATCCAAGCCCTGTGCCTGTAATTATTGCATCAGGCTTTGGTATTCCGCCGTTTTTTAAAGCAGTCATTCCGGCAAATATTCCGTTTTTGATTATCCCGCTCATTCTTCTTGATTCTTTGGGGTCTATAAAATCCTTTATCTGAGGTTTCGGGCAGACAAACAATCTGCCGTTCTCACTTTTCTCAGGCATCAGAGCCGCTGTGCTTTTTATATACACCGTCATATTAACACCTTGAAAATATTAAAGAACTGTTATTTCCGCCGAATCCGAACGAATTGGAGAGTATATTTCTGACAGAATAATCTCTTAAAGTTTCAGCAAGCGGCATCAGTCCGGTGGATTCTATCGGATCTTTGAAACGGGCGTGACCTGGAACAATGTTTTCTTTTATTGAAATAACCGAAATTACAGCTTCGATGGCACCTGACGCACCCAGAGTGTGACCTGTAAGCGTTTTTGTAGAACTGAGCATCGGAGCGTCAGCACCGAATACCCGTCTTACAGCAACACTTTCAGAAGCATCATTGTTGTCAGTTCCTGTGCCGTGGAAGTTAATATAATCAATATCTTGCGCCTTCAGACCTGCCTTTTTCAAAGCTCCTGACATCGCTTCATAGGCACCGTTACCTTCAGGACTTGATGCTGTCTGGTGATAAGCTTCAGCGCAGTTATGCCATCCTTTCAGCTCGCAAATAGGCTTGCTGCCAGTCTTTTTCATTGTCTCTTCAGTTTCAAGAACAGCAAAAGCCGCCCCTTCACCAAGATTCAGACCTTTTCTGCCAGCATCAAGCGGTCTGCACGGATCTGTGTCAAGTATCCTCAATGAATTAAAGCCGTTGACCGTAAAATAAGTGAGTGCGTCACTGCCTCCGGCAATAACTCTTTCAACGACCCCAGCATTAAGAAGCCTTGCACCGGTGATGAAAGAATTTGCCGATGAAGAACATGCGGTGCTTATTGTTGTTACAAAATCATCCGCACCTATTAGCTCCGACACTTTTGCCGCAGTATCACCGCAGTCGTGACATCTTACATCATCAAGATTTCCAGTTGAATGATCTTTCGAAAAATCTTTGTAGAATATTTCGCTTCTATCCATTCCGCCGACAGTTGTTCCGCAGATCAGACCTGTCTTAATATTGTCATTTTTCCTGATATTTGCACTATTGGCAGCCTCAGTTGCAGCCACTGCCGCAAGAAGTGAGCATCTCGTTATGAATTTATCCCGTGAAACTTCAGCCATCATTGCAAGTTCATCATTGCTGTACTGAACCTCGCAAAGGGGAAAACTCTTAGATAAAGCGGAATCAATATATTTTGTAGTCGTCTGACCGCCGCGACCCTCAATAATTGACATCTTTGTCTCGGAACAGTTTTTCCCGATCGAACTTATTATCCCGATCCCTGTAATAAAAACTCTCACCATACTCAAATCACTCCCCAAAGATTTTGGCTGGTTATAATACT
>DAOQAY010000180.1:0-4834 GCA_035354435.1 bacterium | reverse complement strand
CGCTGGCAAGATTAACAAGTCTTAACGGAAAATCCACTACAACAAGGATTGAAACTCAACAATAAGCTGTCTTATTACTTCTGCAGTGTACGTCTTAACGGAAAATCCACTACAACAAGGATTGAAACAATTTAATTTTCTTTTCTTCAAGCTCTTTCTTTTTAGTCTTAACGGAAAATCCACTACAACAAGGATTGAAACCTTTTGTGTTTGATATTATTTCAGACAAATCAATTTCAGTCTTAACGGAAAATCCACTACAACAAGGATTGAAACAAAGAACACTTTCGTCTGTCAGATATTCTGCTATCTGTCTTAACGGAAAATCCACTACAACAAGGATTGAAACCAGTTATGCCTTTCCATACGCTGGCAAGATTAACAAGTCTTAACGGAAAATCCACTACAACAAGGATTGAAACACAATTTTCCGTTTCTAAAAATATATGACATTTCCGAGTCTTAACGGAAAATCCACTACAACAAGGATTGAAACAATTTAATGTTGCGCTCTGCATTAAATTTTTCAATAGAGTCTTAACGGAAAATCCACTACAACAAGGATTGAAACCAAATGCGATTGTTTCCGCAACTTCAGTCTTTGCAGGTCTTAACGGAAAATCCACTACAACAAGGATTGAAACTTGGCTGTATCTGCATCAGAATACCTATCAATAATAAGTCTTAACGGAAAATCCACTACAACAAGGATTGAAACTCAAATATTGTCATAACTTTTGACGAAACTTTTGTTTTGGCCTCCGTGCGGGGGCGTGGATTGTAAGGGCGAAAGATCTTTCGCCCCTACGAAAAACTCAAAAACAAGGCGTTATAAAATCGCTCTTACGAATTCTGGTGGGCGCAGATAAGAAGTTCGCGAAGTATTTTTGCGGTGAATGCGACTGATATCTTTGAGCTGTCAAGGTCAGGAGCGAGTTCTACGATGTCGGCTCCGATTATTCTGCATTTTTTTCTGTTGAGGACTTTTATGAACTTCATAAAATCGTTGAATGATGCTCCGCCTGCTTCAGGAGTACCGGTTCCTGGGACAAAAGAAGGGTCAAAGTAATCAAGGTCAAGCGAAATATAGACAACTTCGCCTTCATCAATTGCATCTGCGGCATCTTCAACGCTGTCTGCCGGAATTATTCTGTGATCTGTCTGTCTGAGCTTGTATTCTTCGGCTGTTCCGCTTCTGATTCCGATCTGGATAAGTCTGTCGAGACCATTGTCGAGGCAGAGCTTCATAACCGAGGCGTGACTCAGTTCATCACCGGCATAACCTTCTCGGAGATCGGCATGGGCATCAAAATGGATCATTGTAAAATCAGGATAAAATTCCTTGTGTGCAAGAAAAAGAGGGTAGGTGATAAGGTGCTCACCGCCGATTGAAATAACCCGTTTCCCTTCTTCAAGGAAAGGTTTTATCTCTTCCATCACAGTTTTCACCATATTTGCAGGATTTCCCACCATCACTTCAAGATCTCCGACATCGCAGAAAAGGACATCGTCAAGGGTTTTTCCCTGATAAAATGAAAATTCCTCAATAGCTTCAAAGGCATAGCTTCGAAGTTCTCTCGGTCCGAAACGGCTCGCCGACCTGAAAGATGAAGTGCAGTCATAAGGAATTCCTGCAACAATTATAGTTGCATTTTCAGGACTACCCTTGGAAGAAATGAATCTTGGAATCTGAAACATGGTTTTCTCCTATTTTAACAACTTATATATTAATAAACGAGCAGGAACAGCCGACTTCTTCTTCATCGGTGTCGGTGGCGGTGTTATCGTTTCCGGTATTGCCTGTATCGCTTGTATTGCCTGTATTGCCTGAATTTCCGGTGTCGCCTGTGTCTCCGGTATTTCCTGTGTCATTATCGGGGATTTCGCCGCCGCATGCCATGCTTTCCGGAGTGTAGAGCATATTTTTTACAGTGTTTTCAGCCATCTGTTTACATTCATTGTCAAAAGTCGCTCTCGCAGCAAGTCCCTGATTTGTCTTATATGCCTGTCCTTCGCCTGTTTTTATATCCCAGATAAGGGCAGAATTGGTAAATGACGCATTTTTAGGTGCTGAATCAGATGGTTTGACGAGAAATCTGATCAGTACTCTGTCACAGTCTGATTCATTCTGGCATATATTCATTGTGTCGGCAACAGTAAGTCCTGTTTCAAGCGGCATTCCGCCTGAATCTTCAACCGGTTCGAAACATGTGCCTGTACCTGTTTTATCGATCTGCAAAGTGCCTGGAATATATGTCTGAATTCCTGAAATATCGTCTTTTACAATAACTGATTCTGCCGGTTCATACCCATGATTTTCTACTGTTATCTGATAGCCGAAAATGGTTTTAGGGCACACTTTGTCAGCCTTGGCAAGCGGAGTAAGAATCATTTTTTCATTTTTTTCAGGAATATCAAATGCCGGAAGTCTTGTATCGACTGAGAGAATCAGATAATTTGTAAGGACAATGTCTGCTCCGGTTTTTATGTAGAAATTCATTGAGTTGGTGCCGTATTGAAGATGCGGATTAAAAATGCTGTCAGGAACATCCGGGTCGTACTGCATATAAAAAGTGTCAACATCAAAAGAAAGTTCCTGCCTGCAGGCAGATTGCTCACCTTTATAGTTCAATGTCCTGAATTTACTGTTAAAAGGCTGATTAAGCGGATTGCACACATCGTTTCCGATTTCACCGAGGACAAGAGCAGTAGGAGCAAGTCCGCCCTGAAGTTCAAGAGATTCCGGAGCCTGAATATAATCATCACCATCACTTGTGACAAAAGAAATTCTGACAGCGGCATTCTCCGGCAGTTCAAAGTTCGTTATATTGATAGTTGTCGGTTTAATGGTTGTATTTGAACTCCAGTCCATGCCGTTGTAAAAATAAATCCTTTTTCTTGCGATCTTCGAAGAACCGTAAATAAGAACGAGCTGCCATCCTCCGATCATGCTGGCACTTGAACAGTAGGCGTGGCTTGTACCGCTTTTAGCGCAGTCCCAGATGTCATCAACACCTTTGACATTATATTCACCTGCAAGTGATTTGATTTCACCTGTTTCCTGATCATATTGAAATTCTGAAATGATATCAGTAACATCCACTCTATAAACATAATAGTAATAACCGCTTTTGTAGTAAGATTCAAATTCAAGCCCCTGCGGTGATGCCGTATTTCCCTGTAATGATGCTGTAACGGTATGTTCAGATCCATCGGGGATAGTCAGTGTCACGCTGTTATCAGTAAGCATCATGTTATTAGAATCATCAACTGAAGCAAACCAAACCAGAAGAGCTTTTTCTATCACAGCATCTTCAGGAATGTCGGTTTCGAGGAGTGTGTCGGATGCTCCTGTAACTCCGATAGAAGTATCACCCTGCGGTTCATAGCTGCTATAATCGGCAGTATCAAGCAGCAGTGATTTGGAAAGAATGAAATAATCATACGCTCCCTCATATTCCATAGAAGGAAATGAACTTATGGGAAGTGCATAAATTGACAATGTTATCAGAATGTTGAATGCAAAAACAACCAGTAGTTTTTTCATATCGGTCTCCTTATTTATTCTCTTTCAAGTCTTATCATGGCCGCAGTTCCAGATGAATCCGTAAGATTTTCAACAGAATAGTAAAGAAGATGAGGAGTCTGGAACGAGTCGACTGCAACTTTAGGATTTATATCATGACTGTCACCGCCGAAAATACCGCTGTAGAGCAGTTTACCGTTAAATGTGCTGATTATTCCGAGAAAAACATTATTTCCCTGTTTCAACTCGGTTGTTACCGGAGGAATTCTGCTTCCTGATGAGAAATTCCCGTCAATATATCCGGTAAGATAAATATTGTTCTTTCCGTCATGTGATATTCCGGTAGCAGTAATGTTCTTTTCAGCAGTCAGGTTGTATGTTGCCTTGATCCTGCCGTCAAGACCTGCCTGAAATATTACAGCTTTTGATAATCCGCTTTTTGTAATATTGCCGGCAATGAAAAATGAACCCGGAAGAAATGTTGAAATATCCCAGAACGAATCGGATTCATACATCTTTTTCCAGTGAATTGTTCCGTCAGGCTTAAGTTTAACCACAAAACCTTTCATACCGGTTTCCGAATCGTTTTCTCCAAGTCCTGTTTCAAGGTCTCCGGCGGAATGTCCTGCGGCAAGAATGAATCCGTCACTGCCTATTGCAACAGCCTGAACAGTATCAAAAACTTCAGTACCGAACTGACTTATGAATACGGGTTCTCCGCTGGCAAGATATTTTGCGACAAAACCGTCTTTTTCTCCGATGCCTGTCGTATTTTCAAAAGATCCGTCAACTCTTCCGCCGGCATAGACATTTCCTTCATTGTCAGTAGTAACTGCGTAAATAGACACGGCTTTCTGATTGTCAAGCACCTTTTCCCATTTTATTGTACCGTCCATGTTAAGAGCTTGAAGAAATCCCGAAAGAGGTGATTCTGCCTGTGCATAACGGTCTCCGGCAGCATAAATTGTATCGTCATTTCCGCAGGCAAGTGTATTGAATGATTGAATATGATAGTCGTCAGTTGCATTTTTCCACAATTCAAATCCGTTCTTATAAGCAGCGACATAGCCGGTTCCTGAAGACTCTCCGCAGATTACAATCATTTCACCGCATGAAATAATATCACGGGATGTTTTTTCTCCGGTTTCAATAGTTTTCGGTGTAAGTTCAAAACTGAGCTCTTCGTCAGATGTATCCTGATCATCGACTTCAGTGTCAATGACCTGATCTTCATCAGTCTTGTTATTATTGCTATCGCAACCTGCAATAATAAAAATTAATACAAGCGCAACAAAAAGTCTTGACATA
>DAOQAY010000179.1:0-4947 GCA_035354435.1 bacterium | reverse complement strand
CCGTGGAGGTCATAGCCGATCTTTTCGCCGATCGCGAGTATGCTTTTTTCGAGTGCATCTCTTGACTGCTGTGCATTTTCATTTATTGCCGGTTTGCCGTTATAGAGCTGATATCCTGCTCTGAACTTGGTATCTGTGACATTGGGCATCAATACATTCGCTCCGGCAAGAAGTCCGTGCTGTCTGCCATGCGGCGAAAGTGCCTGCAAAGCAGTGGTGGAGGCAATATTCACATCTTTAAGCACAATTCTCGTGACTGCTATCATTTTAATTCCCAGATCGACTGAGCTTTTCTTCTTCTTTTCATCAAATTCCCCGACTTGGGCACCAAGCGGAGTGTCATTATGAGGAATGTAAGGACCCATGCCGATCATGTCGACATCAAGTGTCTTGAAAAACAGAATGTCCCTTGCAAGATCCTCCATCGTCTGTCCCGGAAGACCCTGCATAACCCCTGTTCCGACTTGGAAACCGGCATCTTTCAAATATTTAAGACAGTTCAGTCTCGTATCAAAGCTGTGGTGCTCATTGTCAGGGTGAATACGCCGGAAAATATCTCTATTTGTTGTTTCAATGCGGAGCAGATATCTGTGCGCTCCGGCATCGAACCACTTTTTGTATGTTTCATAGGTCTGTTCACCGAGTGAAAGTGTTATTCCCAGAGTATTTCCAGTCTCTTCATGGATCTTCCTTAGAATTTTTTCGACCGTATCGACAAAAACAGGATCGCTCCTTTCACCGCTTTGAATGACAAGCGAACCGTAACGGTTTTCTTTTATCCACTTCGCCTCTTCAATTACCTCGTCAAAATCAATCATGAACCGCTCAATGTGCTTGTTGCTTTTCCTGATTCCGCAGTAAAAACAATCCTTTGTGCAGATATTGCTCAGTTCTATCAATCCTCTGAGCCAGACAGTATTTCCCACATATTTGAGCTTCACTTCATAAGCTTTTTCTGTGAGTTTTTTTATATCTTCTTCTTTTTCGAGTGAAAGCAGGAATGCAATATCTTCAAGTGAAAATTGTTCCTGATCGAGAATTTTTTCAAGAATACTCATTTGCCGCCACACACCCTCAAACAATTTATCATGTGATTTTATTTCCTGTCTATCAGCGCGGGATAGACTTTCTGAAGGGACTTTATGAATTCCATGCAGATTATCAGTATTAATGAGCTGTAATATATCCAGAGAATGCTTGTGATTATCCATGTTGCAGAACCGTAGAAAAGTGAAAGATTCGATATTTCAGTAATGTAATAATTATACGCCAGTTTGGCTCCGTTCCACATAATGCTGAAAAGGAGTGCTCCGTAAAGAATCGCTCTTTTGGATCTTTTGACACCGTATGTAAAATAATAGACGAGCATTGCAAACAGAAATATTATAAACACTGTCGAGATGAGCAGCCCGTATATTCTTGTGTTTGATATAAAATTAAAAAGATCCGCCAGAACCGGAATTCTATTAATAAAAATATCTGAAACAGTTGAAAACATTGTGATAAAAAAATGGATAGAAAAAAGAATTATTGTAAGTGAAAGAAGAAAAACGACTCCCATCAATCTGCTGAAAATAAAATTGATAAAATTTCCGCCGAATATCCTGAAAAAGGTATAGTGAAGTGTCGAAAAAAGCAGTGTCGCAGAAATCAGCAGTGAACCAAAACCGATAGCGGTAAGACTCGCCTTATAATCAGATATGCCAATAAATTCAGATGCAAAATTTTCATTAATAAACGGTATGGCGACACGGAGATAACTGTCTATTGACTGTATCATCTCAGCCTGTGACAGCCGTCTGATATCCTGAATATAATCAATAACATATCCCGTTGTTGCTCCAAGCAGTATTATAAACGGGATGAGGCTCAGCATAAAATAGAAACTTATCCCTGCCGAAAAGGTGAAACCATCATCTTTATAAAAATTCCAGCAGGTATCGTGGATCAGACGCAACGGTCTGCTTTTCTTCAGGATTTTAATGAAAAATTCCCTGATATCTCTAAGACTTCTTTTCAATTTTCCTGTATCCCCGTCTGTAAACAAACTTTATCGGAACACCTTCGTAAGGAAATGTTTCATAGAATCTGTTCATAAGGTATCTGTCATAGGAAAAATGCACTGCTTCCGGGCTGTTAACTTTCATTACAACAGTCGGCGGAGCCACACTGACCATCTCGATCGAAGAAAAGGAAACCGGACGGTTCTTTTTGTTAAGCGGTGCAGGATTTCTTCTGACACAGGCATCAAGCCATTCCAGAAGACTTCCTGTATCAACTGATTTGAAATAATTATCATAGACATCAAGCACTTTATCAAGGAGCTTGCTGACTCTCATGCCGCTTATCGCCGCAATTGAAATAACCGGAGCATACGGAGCAAATTTTATACGGTCACGAAGATCTCTCACAACTTTTTCATATGTGCCCGTCTCTTTTTCCACCAGATCCCATTTGTTTATGACAATGATAATACCTTTTCCTTTTTCATGAGCCAGACCAAGTATTCTAAGATCCTGATCTGTTGAAATCTCGTTTGCATCCATCATGAATATTACGATATCAGATCTGTCAATGGCTCTGAACGCTCTTACTATTGCGGCCTTTTCCATCAATATTTCTATTTTCTTCTTTCTTCTGACACCGGCAGTATCAATAACTTTAAAAGAACGGTCTTTATACTTGAAAAAAGAATCTATCGGATCCATGGTTGTTCCGGGAATAGAGCTGACCAGCATCTTGTCTTCACCGAGAATGCTGTTGACCAGCGTTGATTTGCCGACATTCGGTCTGCCGATTATGGCGATCTTTATCATCTCTTCAGGAGGCGGCAGCTTTTCGTGAATCTCCTTTTCTGTCCAGAAATCTTTTGTAACTTCATCAAGAAGATCGTTCACACCGTATCCAGTCTTCCCTGAAACCGGAAACACCTC
Source organism: bacterium (assembly GCA_035354435.1). GTDB lineage: Bacteria > UBP6 > UBA1177 > UBA1177 > UBA1177 > JAKLDO01. The sequence continues at coordinate 2,014 of DAOQAY010000179.1, read as the reverse complement.
ATCGGCACCTGTTTCATAAAATTCGGAAGCCCACAGCTCTCTTCCCTCTGAATCTATTTTTGAAACTGCAAGCCAGCAGCGGATACCCTTAACTCTGATAAGATGATATATCTCCTTGTCACTTGAATTTATTCCGGCTTCTCCGTCACAAAGAAAAATAACTCCGTCAATTTGATCAAGAACTTCATTTATCTGAGACCTGATACCTTTTGTTATTTCATCCGTACCGTCTTCATCAATGTGAAAACCGCCTGTGTCAATGATAGTAAAAGGCTTGTCATAATATTCCATATCCTGATAGTTAAGATCCCTCGTCACACCAGGCATATCATCAACAATGGCAAAGTTTTTATTCATGATCTTATTGAAAAGTGTCGATTTTCCGACATTAGGCCTTCCGATAATTGCGATTAACGGCTTGACATTATTCTGATTTTTAGCTGGCATCTCACTTCCGTCCTCAAAAAGGTTTTAACCCGTTCAAGTTACACGAATTAATGGAAAACGCAAGATAGTTGAATTTTAACTCTTTGTGAAATATTATTTAACAGATTCAGGAGGTTTCAAATGAAATTATCATTTATTTTTGCAACTATTGTTGTTTTTGTTCTTTTTTCGTGTTCGAGCGGTAAACCTGATGATATTTATCCGGATTCCGGCAATGTTTCTGACAATGATTCTGAAAGTCCTGACGGAACTGTTGATGATGTTTCTGATCCTGATGAGATCTCTGACAGCAGTGATGAAACAGCAGACTCTACAGATACAGATGCCGATGAAGAAAACGATGCAGATTCTGATGAAATTCAAATTGTTACAGATCCCTGCACCCCAAATCCATGTATAATGGAAAACAGCAGCGGCAACTGCACGGTTAATGGAGAAAGTTATATCTGCGGATGCAATGAAGATTACTTCTGGGCAGATAATGACTGTATTATAGATCTGTGTTCAACCGATCCCTGCAAAGATATTGAAAATGCTACCGGAAAATGCAGCGTCAGTGACGGGAAATTTGTCTGCGAATGCGATACTTCATACTACTGGAAAGAATCTGCATGCATAATAATACCTGATATTGTCTATGTGAAAGCTGATGCCTCAGGACTTAACAACGGAACTTCATGGGACAACGCATTCACAGATTTCACCGATGCAATGACCAGTCTCGGTCTTCCGGCAGAAGAAAAATGGGTATGGGTTGCAAAAGGAACATACAAACCTAAAAAAAATGTTACCGGATCGACTTGTGAGATTTCTGAAAAAGAATATTACTTTTCATTAAAGAATAATGTCTCGGTTTTCGGCGGTTTTTCAGGAAAGGAAACTGATATTTCTCAAAGAAACTGGACAACAAACGAAACCATTTTCAGCGGAGACACCGATAACAGCGGCACAATCAGTGAGTGTGATGTATACCATGTATTTCTTAATTCCGTAGTGGATAACAGTGCCGTGATTGATGGCGTCATAATTGAAAACGGTAATGCAAATTATACCGGCGGGGAAGTCGAAGATAAACACATGAGACACGGCGGCGGAATGAACAACTGGGGTAATGCCAGCCCCATTATCAGAAATGTCACTTTCCGCAACAACAGTGCTCAAGTCAATGGCGGAGGATTGTCAAACAGCTATGAGAGTCACCCGATTATTGAAAATTGTATTTTTGAAAATAATGAATCTTTTAAAGGAGGAGCTTTTGGAGCTTCATATCAAAGTAATCCGACAATAATCAACTCTGTTTTCAGGAATAACAGGACCAGAGAAGGTTACGGCGGCGCTTTCGTGGCAGAGGGATCCAATCCTTATTTTCACAACTGTCTTTTTACAGAAAATGAATCTGAAGATGGTGGAACCGCTGTTTTTTTTGAAGAAAGCAAAGCACAATTTGAAAACTGCCGGTTCACTGGAAACACAGCAAATAGAAACGGCGGAGCAATAAGCATGGGAGGATTCAGTAAACCAGAAATAAACAACTGTCTTTTTGATTCGAATACTGCAAAAGAAGGAG
>DAOQAY010000178.1:2003-5063 GCA_035354435.1 bacterium | reverse complement strand
ATTCAATCCGGCTTCTGCGATTATTAACAAAGGGGCGCTCGCTGAATCTTTTGCCGGACAGGAACTGCTTGCTTATTCAGATTATCTTTCTAAAAAACAGCTTTATTACTGGGCAAGAGAAAAACGGGGTGCGAATGCAGAAGTTGATTATATTGATGTTTTCGACGGAAAAATCGTTCCGATAGAAGTAAAAAGCGGAACTGCCGGACATTTAAAGAGCATTCATCAGTTTTTAGCGGAAAAAACTCACTCTGCCGAAGGGATACATTTCTCAGAAAGAAATTTCTCAAAAACAGACAATATCTATTCCGTTCCTCTATATGCCATTTGGAAACTTTTTGAAAAAGAAAGAATTCAGGAATAATGTTTTCATATCTGATTCCTTAAATTATACAACTTAACTTATTCGAAAATTTCGAACAACTGAATTCCTAAATATTATGAACTGAATACGGTTGGAATCTACTTGTTTTTTTTACCATTGTATTCAGGTACTGGTTCTCCCATAACCCAAATGTCATTTGAATCAATGTCAATGAAGTCATTCCATGAAATTCCATATCCGCCGGCATCGATTTTCGCCGTTTTAAAGAATGAAGGATTGGAAAGATCTTTATAAACTCCTTCTTTGAGCAATGGTTTGAAATCGAATTCTTTTACAGATCCGTCACTAAAAAACGCAAGAATCTTGAAATTTTCCAGAATTCTAAGCTCAACAATCTTCGGATGTGTGCTGCAATTTACTCCTTCCATGGCAACTCCTTAAAATTTTGAGAATTCCAAATCTCAAGCAATTCCTTCTGATAACCTCCAGCCCATTTTTTAATAAGTCTTTTCGCTTCGTTGGGCAAATCCCCTTCCATCATTTCCAGCGTGTTTATGTTAAAAACACCTGAATACTCTCCATAAATAGCATGAAAGTGCGGTGGATTGTGTTCCGCTTTGAAAAAGAAAATCTTAACAACAATACCATAAAATCTTGCTATAACAGGCACTTACAGCTCCATCAAGTAACTTTTCTGAATTATACTTTTAATATTTTTGTTGTCAAATGAACTTTTCTCAGACCTCAGCTTGGTTTTTTTCCAAGTATGCCGAAGATGCGAAAGATTTTCCGCCCTTACAATGTCAGTGAATCAATCTCTTTCATAATTCTATCTGTCTCAAGCAATGCTTTTATGATTTTCTGGTAATGCTGGATGTCATCGAATGTGAGGGTTCTTCCTTTTCTGTCTTTAAGCCATTTCTGGGCTGGCTGATATCCGCCGATGTAGAAATTCCAGGATATTTCGGGGACATTTTCAAAATACTGTTCTTTGTTGATATAGACTTTTCCACCTGAATACACCGGTTTTTCCACTTCGTTTGTTCCTTCTTTGGGAAAATAATATTCATGGTTCTCAAGAATCGGTGATTCCATCAAATGGATCTGGCGGAGTTCTCCACCTTTTGAAACGAGTTTCCAGAATGTTTCTGCGTTTTCAGGATAAGGAATCCTCGGGAAATCAATTTTCAGAAATTCTTTGTATTTATCACGGTATGACGGACTGTGAAGTACTGCATAAATATAATCAAGAAGATCAATCGGAGCAAAAGTTCCTTTTTCATCAACCTTCTCTTTAGTGAATTTCAAACCCAAAACATCAGCAATCTTTTGAACTATTTCCATATTTAGATTGGGTTCCCGCTCACCACCTTTTCCGAACTCCGATTGCTTGGCTTCCGGGTAAATGTAAAGAGGGAAAACATAAGCACTTCCTTTATTGCTTGTAGTCATTCTTATATCACATATTGTGTTTGCAACAAAAACATGATTAAAAGTTAAATCTTCGGCATATTGACGAACCGTTATAAGAGAGATATTTTCTTTAATCATGTGATACATTAGTCCCTTTCTTGAATCACCTCTCGGAATCATTCTAGAAATTTTACCAATAGGATAAAATGTGTATCTGTTTTCAAAAGGTCTATATAACACTTTTCTTATTTCATCCTCTTCATACTCTAAGAAATATTCCTTTTGTTCATCATACTTCCAATCAGGTGTTTCTTTAAAATTATATTTAGAAAAAAGTGCCTCTTTTCCTAAATTTCTCATATCTTGTATTAAAGTTAGCACACTGTTTTTATTAAAATGATTTTTGACCAACAAATTGTCTTTTCTAAATTTAATTCCACTGCCTGTGATTGTAAAAACATCATTAACGCTAAACTCTTTTGTATATTCTTCGATATTTTTTAAATTTTTAGGAACAAAAAAGTAACTTGGATGCACAGCTTTTATCTCATTTTTGTTTATTAAATTAGTACTGTTTTCCAAATAATTGTATTTTTCACCTCTTTTTCCAAATATTTCACCGTGAAACACCTGTGCAAGTTCATTTTTCTTTTTCTTTCTTGTTTTTACAAAAATGTTAACACTTACGCCTTGTTGGATGTCAAAAACATTTTCGTCTTTGCTTCCATCTGGTGCGGTTTCTTTCTTTTTTGAATTGCCATGCAGATCGAGGATATAAATCTTGTCGAATGTTTCGAGAAGATGCTTTCTCATCTGGCGATGAATAATCCCATCAATAAAGCTGTTGTTTGAGATATAGGCAAGGATTCCTTCGCCGTTTTTTTCAATAAAATGTTCACCATAGCGAATAAATTTTATGTAATCATCTGATAATGGCTGTATGTTCCGTTCATTCAAATCCTTTTTATAATCAGCCGTCAAGTTCTCAATCCATCCGCTTTTATTGCTGCTGCTCACTGAATACGGTGGATTTCCAAGCACCACCATTACTGGTTGCTCTCTTTTGATGTAATTTGCTTCCGATGCTTCCTGTGAAAGCCAAGATGCGAAGATTGTTCCTGTATATGGATCTGGTTCTTCGAGTGAATTTGTAAGATAAACCTGCAATCTCTGTGCTTTTGTCGGTTTATATCCAGTTTCTTTCAACAGCATTTCCAGTTTCAGATGACACATTGTGTAACTTGCCATGAGTATTTCAAAGCCGTGAAGCCGCGGGATAAGATGCTCCTCGACATAATTTGACCACATCCCCTGCTGTTTAA
>DAOQAY010000178.1:0-1903 GCA_035354435.1 bacterium | reverse complement strand
AGACCTTTCGGAAGATTGAATTCCGACTTCAGAATATCGTTCACTGCTCTCACAATAAAATTAACAACCGGCTCCGGCGTGTAATAAACACCACGGGATTTTCTCATTTTCGGATCATATTCTTTTAAAAATGTTTCATAAAAATGAAGCATCGGATCTTTCATCTGGGTCGATCTGCCAAAATTCTTCAAAATCTCCTGCAAATTACAGGCGGCAAAAACTTCAGCCAGAGCGTCAACAATCCATACAAGCCTGTCATCGAGTTCAAAACCGGCAATATATCCAAACAGCTTTTTCAGGAACGGATTTGACTGCGGAACAAGCTGCAAAGCTTCCTGTCTTGAGAAATTTTCAGGACTTGTATCATTCAATCTTGCCGCAAAAAGACCATAAGCGATAGTCTGAGCGTAAATATCGGCAAATGTATTTTCATCCATATCGTGAATAAGAATCTTTTTGAAAGCATCAAGCTGATCTTTGAGAGTTGTTTCACTTTCAGCAGTCACCGCATTTTTGATAATATCTTTCATCAGCTTTGCTTTTCCAGCCATCATTTTTGCAAGATGTTCAGGAGAAGTGATATTCTGAATGTGATAAGTACAGAATTCTTTCAAATAAAGCTCGAAATTATCCCATGAATCTTTTAGTGGAACAATTTTGCCGTTATCAGCTTCTGCTATCGAAATCGTGTGAACTTTTTCGCCGTTACGGTAAAACCTGAACTCAAGATAATCAGTCAGAATGAGGTTATCAAGACTCTCTTTATATCTTCCAAGCTGTTCAGATTTCTCTGTTTCTTTAAGATTTACACCGATATCTTTCGCTTCGATATAGCCAACCGGAAGATTGTTTTTATTCGTCAAAATATAGTCGGGAGCACCGCATTCCTGTCTTTTAGGCTCATTAGTAGCTTTTATTTCAGGAATAATTGATTCAATAAGCTGTGAAAGATCTCCACGGTAAGTGTGCTCAGTCGCCCTGCCGGAAGAATAAAGTTTTGAAACATTTGAAATGTACGACTTGATGTCCATATCGGCCTCTGATCAAAGTTTTCAAAATCATAGGATAGTATTACAAACTTTGCTTAATTAGAACTTTTTTCCGGTTATATTTGACCATTCCTTTAATGTTTCCGCATCTTTTTATGCTTGAAGGAACATAAACAATCTCAAGACTGTCACATCCCTCGAACGCATTTTCTTCAATAACTCTGACACTTTCAGGAATTCTCACAATTTTTAAGCTTGTGCAGTTTTTGAAAGCAGACTTTTCTATTCTTATAACATGCCCGGGTATTTCAATCTCTTTCAAACTCGAACATCCTTCAAAAGCATGCTTTCCTATTGTAATTAAATTTTCAGGCACACTGATTTGTTCTAAATTCTTACAACCGCAAAAAGTGTAATTGCTTATCCTTGTAACTTTTCCCGGAAGGTTAATGTTTTTAAGATTGATACATCCCAGGAAAGCACCGTCTCTTATTTTTCTTATCTTTTCATGAAGATTTATCTCTTCAATATCTACACAGTCCTTAAATGCGTATTTGCTGATTCTTCTAATATTTTCTGACAGTTGAACTTTTTTCAGACTTATACATGCTTCAAAAATATTATGACCGAATTTTTTAACAGAACCGGGGATGTGAATCTTTTCCAGCTTTTTACATCCTTTAAAAAAATTCTTCCTGAGATACTTAATTTTTTTAGGAATCTCTATTTTTTCAAGATTTATACAACCTTCAAAAACAGACTCGCCTACTTCCTCCACACTTTCCGGAATTAATATATTTTCCAGTTTAGTACAGTTGTAAAAAACACCTGCTTCAATTAATTTTATTTTCTCCGGAAGGTTAATGTTTTTAAGATTTATACAGCCGTTGAAAAGTCCGCTTTCAATTACTTCA
>DAOQAY010000177.1:0-5102 GCA_035354435.1 bacterium | reverse complement strand
CGTTTTCATGTCAACTATCCATGTGCCGACACCGAACGGTGTTTCATCATCGCTCTCCCCAGGCTGTTTATAATAACCCGTAAGTACAAGATTTTTCCCATCATTCCTCGGGAATGGGCCTTTCAACCTGTCAAGTCTTGTGTTTTCATTCGTTTCAAGATTAATAATCTGTGGAATATCAAAGGAGTTGTATGTCAAAAATGGAAATTTCAATTGAAGTTTTCCATAGCTGCCCCAATCTTTGACACTTTTTATTTCATTTGTCATCAGATTTCCTGAAAGAAGCTTAACATTTTCAACATAATCTCTAGAAACATCCCATATGACAAAGATGATAAGATGTCCATCAACCGTAAAATAAGAATGGTCATAGTCAGAAATTACTATCTTATATAGCCATCCATCTTTTCTATTGCATCCATAAATATTGGCAACACCTTCTTTGTTTGTAATCGGGAAAAATAAAAAATCATCGTTTATATCCATCGGATCACTTGTGCTGCCTATAGGATTGTCATCTTCAAGAACTGTTACAAATTCATTGTCTTCAGGAGAACCGTTGCATTTTACATCTGTCTTCACCGGACCGAAGCATAACTTTGATTCAGGATCTCCTTCATAGATCTCAATACAGGTCGGCTTAGGGTAATCCGAGTCGGGTGTCTCGTCAGAATCTAAGTCTGAATCAGCATCGCCATCTTCATCATTGCTATTATCCAGTTCAACATCCTCAGATTCATCAGAAGTATCAATATCTTCTTCATTTAAAGAATCTTCATCAATTATTGAATCAGAATCAGTTTTAGGACTATTTGAATTGCATGAAATACATGAGCAGAAAACTATCAATGAGAATATTATCAGAATGTATTTCATCTAAAACCTCTGGGCGGATACTGCTATCCGCCCCATAATATTTATTCTACCACCCATCGGTTTCACAGTTCACTTCATTATATCCGTTGCAGGTCGAATTACAAGCGGCTGAGCCTCCGGTATAATCAGGATCAAGTGTGGTGCATTCAACTGAATTGCTATCACACAATTGACAAAACGGTATTTCTACATACGATTGCTGTACGGTGTTCAACCGCTCTTTGATAAATGGGGACGACATGGTTTCGACGGGGAGGCTGGAGCTTTCAAGTCGCATGCCGAGGTGCCGCTGGCCTCGTAAAAAAGCGGCAAAACTAGAAACGCAAACAACGAATTTGCAATAGCAGCTTAAGCTGCTCGTCAGACTGCGGACTTTCCCGCGGCTTCAGATCTGGCGTCAAACAGCGGGATAGCAACTTGAACCCATCCGTAGGGTGATAGAAGCGAAATCAAGTGCGGAAAAGCGTGACGGATCCTGCTGCTGGGAGCCCGATCGCTATATAAAACAGACAGCTAAGCATGTAGATGCTTGATTGACCCCCTTTTCGGACGCGGGTTCGATTCCCGCCGTCTCCACCATTCGACTCGCTATGCTCGCTCATGGCTGGCCGACAAATAGATTACAAGTTCATTAAAACAAGAATTTACAAAATATTACAAGAGTCGAATGGTGTCCTGAGTAAATGAGCATAGCGAATGCATCGAAGGGCATTTGATTTTTTTATGCAATTTATTGTTTGGAATGGTGATATGAGTTGGTTTACATGTATACTTACATGTTCTGATGGATCTTTTTATGTCGGGCACACAAGCGACCTGGAAGAACGGGTAAAAACTCACAATCTTGGGAGAGGTGCCAGATTTACCGCATTGAGAAAACCTGTTACCCTTTCTTATAGTGAAACTCACGAATCTCAGGAAGATGCAATTGAAAGAGAAAAACAGATAAAAAAATGGAGTCGGGTAAAAAAACTGGCTCTGATTTGTGGTGACACACAAAAACTTAAAAAATTATCAAAAAGAAATATCTAAAATCCGGTTTCGGCAGAGCGTTTGCATCAAAATATTCCAGATAATAAAACAGGAGATGTAATTATGGGATTCGACAATATCATAAAAAAATTTTAGTTGACTATCACTGAAAAAAACAATAACTTTATACGAAAATCCTGAGAAATTTGATTAACTTATCTTCAGGAAACCATCTTGAATACTTGTACTTCGGAGGCACAATGAAAATTCTTCATACTTCGGATTGGCACTTGGGACGATCTCTTTACGGTCGGAAACGGCATGACGAGTTTTCTGCTTTTCTTGAATGGTTATACGGTATTATTGCGGAAAATTGTGTCGATGTTCTGCTTATCGCCGGTGATGTGTTTGATTCTGTAACTCCGGGGAACAGTGCTCAGAAACTTTATTACAATTTTTTGTCAAAGATTTCAGGATCATGCTGCCGTCATGCCGTAATTATCGGCGGGAACCATGATTCTCCTTCGTTTCTGAATGCGCCGAAAGAGCTTTTGAGGGCATTTAATGTCTATGTGATAGGTGATACACCGGAAAATGCAGAAGATGAGGTGCTGGTGCTAGAAAACGATGAAAAACCAGAGGCAATTGTCTGTGCTGTGCCTTATCTCCGGGACAGAGATCTCAGAACTGTTGAGCCTGGAGAAACTATTGATGATAAAAATGCAAAGCTCGTTGACGGCTTGAAAAAACATTACGAAAATGTGTGCACTATCGCTGAAAATAAGCGGTCTGAACTGGAAAAAAAAAGATTTTCACATATTCCGGTAATTGTGACAGGACATCTTTTCACAAGCGGCGGAAAAACTGTCGATGGTGACGGAGTCCATGAACTTTATGTTGGTTCTCTGGTTCATGTCGGAGCTGAAATTTTTCTTTCATCAATTGATTATGTAGCACTGGGTCATTTGCATATTCCTCAGACTGTAGGAGAAGAAGAGCATATCCGTTACAGTGGTTCACCTCTGCCAATGGGTTTCGGGGAAGCGACTCAGGACAAAAAAGTCGTTCTTGTCGAATTTAACGATGGTGTCAGAAATATTCAGGAAATTACAATCCCGTGCTTTCAGAAACTGGTTCGCATCGAAGGCTCTCTCGATGATATATCTAATAAAATAAATGAGTTGAAGCTGGCGAACAGCAGCGCATGGCTTGGAATTGAATATACTGGTCAAGAAGTTGTGGGTAATCTGAGAGAGCAGTTTGATGAGCTTTTAAGCGGGTCTAAGATGGAAATCCGCAGAATAAAAAACAGGCAGTCAATTGAGCGTGTGATAAATTCCATTCATGAAAACGAAGTTCTTGACGACCTTGATACAAACGATATTTTTCACCGCTGTCTTGACGCTTTTGATGTGCCTGAAGAAGAACGGAAGGAACTCACTGTATCTTACAATGACATAATTCGCAGTTTACAGGAAGAAGACACAAATGCAGAATAAAAAGGTATTATCATGAAAATTCTTGAGCTTCGTTTAAAAAACCTCAATTCGCTTTACGGTGAATGGGTTATAGATTTCACCGACCCGGAATATACCGGCAACACTATTTTTGCTCTGACAGGCCCTACCGGAGCAGGGAAATCAACTATTCTTGATGCGATTTGCCTTGCTTTGTACGGGAAGACACCGCGACTTGACAATATTACCAAAAACAGCAATGAAATCATGTCCCGCCAGACAGGCGAATGTTATGCTGAAGCTCTGTTTGAATCTAAATCAGGCCGTTTTCGCTGTCACTGGGAACAACACCGTGCTCGCAAAAAGCCGACCGGAGAGTTGCAGTTCCCTGAGCAGTGGATTTCGAATGAAAAAACCGGCAAACTCATTGAAAACAAGCGAAGTCTCGTCTCAAAAATCATTGAGGAAAAAACGGGCATGGATTTTGACAGATTCACTCGTTCCGTTTTGCTGGCTCAAGGTGGATTCGACACTTTTCTAAGAGCCGCGACTGAAGAAAAGTCAAAAATACTTGAACAGATTACAGGTACTGAAATTTATTCGAGAATTTCTCAGAAAGTTCATGAAAAAAAGCAGGAGGAACAGGAAAAACTGAACCTCATTCAAGCTGAAACATCAGGCATTGTGATTCTTGAGCCGGAACAAGAAAAAGAGATTAAGCAGGAGCTTGAGGCAAAGCAGAAACAGGAAACCGAGATTGTCGGTAAATCAAATGAAACAGGCAAAGCTATTACATGGCTGACCAATATTGAGAACCTGAAAAAGGAAATCCTCACCCTTACGGATGAAGCCACCAAGCTGAAGACCGATACCGAGGCATTCAAACCGGAACGGACCAAACTTGAACAGGCCACCAAGTCCGCATCACTGGACGGAACCTACGCAACGCTCACATCCCTCCGTAAGCAGCAGGTTGACGATCAGACCTCCTTGAAAACAAATGAAGCCGCACTTCCTGAGTTTGAATCATCTGCAAACACACAAGCAGAGGCTCTCAAGGCTGCTGAACAGCTCACCCTGAAAGCCAAAGAAGCGCTGAAAACGGCAGCCCCGTTGATCCAGAAAATCAGGTCACTAGATCAAAAGATTGCTGAACAGACAAAGGCTGTATCAGAAAACGCTGATGCCTGTACCAAGGAAGCCGCAAAGATTGAGACCAACAAGCTGGCTCGGGTGAAGGAACAGGAAAAACAGACCGCAGCACAGATATCTCTTGAGGTAGCAGAGCTGTATATCAAAGAAAATACCCGGGATGAATGGCTGATTAGCGGACTGGCTGGTGTTGAAGAACAGTTCGGCAATCTGCTTGCCAAACAACAGGAAATTACGCAGAAAAAAGCCAATCTCAAAAAAGCCGATACGACAGTAGCAGATGCCGCAAAGAAACTGGAGACTGCCACCAAGCAATGCTCCCTCAAAAAACTGGAGATAGAGTCAGCTGCTAAAAATTTACAGCAAGGCATGGATGCACTGAGCCAATTGCTGGGTAACAAACTGCTCCGGGAATATCGCACCGAGAAGGAAACTCTTCTTCGTGAAAGGGCTTTCATCAGGAAAATCGAGGAATTTGAGAACCACCGAGCCAAACTGGAAGATGGCAAGCCTTGTCCACTCTGTGGCGCGACCGAACACCCCTTCGCGGAAGGGAATGTACCCGCCCCCGATGAAACCGAACAAAAGATCGACGCACTGACCAGACTGATTTGCAAAGCCGAGGATCAGGAAGCCGCCATCAAG
>DAOQAY010000176.1:0-5113 GCA_035354435.1 bacterium | reverse complement strand
TCCAACAAAAATTTGACACATTTGGTTTAAAGTTGTAGGTTATCACCGACATCTAGTTTATTAACCGATATTATGGTGAATCTATGAAAAACATCATTTTTTTAACAGTAGCGATCTTCTCATTCGCTGTTTTTATGATTTCTTGTGGTGGTGAAGATAATTCAAAGGCACAGGGATCTTTAGGCGAAGAATGTTATTCCAATGGAACCTGTGACTATGGATATGTTTGTAATCTTCAAGTAAACATCTGCCTGGAAGATTCAGGTAATACTGGAAACACTGGTGATACCGGGAATACCGGGAATACCGGCAACACAACATGTGAGCCTGATTGTTCAGGGAAAGAATGTGGCAGTGACGGTTGTGATGGAACATGCGGAACCTGTGATAACGGTTACGACTGTACTGTTTCAGCTCAATGTGTGAAAAGTGATTCCTGTGCAGACCACGAAGATTGTGATGCTACAATGTTCTGCTATCAGAATACATGCCAAACTCCATACGGTAAAAATTGGAAAGTCACATTTATATCTGCCGAAGTTACAGAAAAAATGCCTGATGGTTCCGGTTGGGACGAAGGATTCAGTGAACTTCCTGATTTATTCGCATCTCTTTGGATTGGTGATACAGAAGCGTTTGTAATTAATTCTGTGGAAGATTCTACAACAGCCACTTGGAATGAATACAAAGATGTGATGTTTGAAAGTTCATCCGAAGATATTACTTTGTGTGTATCTGATTTTGATGATGTTTCCAGCAATGAAGATGTTGGTTGCTGGTATATTGAAGACCAGATCGAATATTTCAGAACACAAAATTTTGATTGGGATGATGATGCCAAAGGTCTTGTTTCCTTCAAATTTTCTTTTAAACCAGCCTGGTAAATTTTCTGCCTTCTCTTTCTTTCAATTATGCTGTAAAGAAAACAGTTATGCCTGCTGATTCGTCAAAAATTCCGGTATGTTAAAATGTTTTATTCCGTCACGGCTGAAGTCGAATTGATCCATTGAAAGAACAATTTTCGGGTAGTTGTCAGGCACTTTTCTGAGTACATCAAATTCTCTTTTAACGGTTTCTTCAGTCGCAAGAAGATACGCAACCTGAATATATACGGTTTCATTATTTCTTCTGCACACAAAATCAATTTCTTCATTATTCACTTTTCCGATGCTTATTTTGTAGCCGCGTCTTAGCATTTCAAGAAAAACGATGTTTTCAAGCACAAGATTTATGTCTCTTTCGTTGTTCCCGTAGATCGCTTCTCTCATTCCATGATCGGTCACAAAATATTTTTCGCTTACCTGCAAAATTCGTTTTCCGATAAGGTCTTCCCTTAAAACTTTATTGAATAGAAAAGCTTCTTCGCAAACTTTTATGTGGTTGAGGATCGTTTCAGGAGAAACTGTACGGTTTTCACTTTTTAAGAATCTGGAGATGCTTGTTGCAGAAAAAGTGTTGCCAACATTTGCCAGAACAAACTGAATAACTCTTTCGAGCAGGTCGATATCTCTGATTTTATTTCGTTTTACGACATCTTTAAGTATGACAGAATCAAAAACATCTTTCAAATACTGAAAAGATGACTGCGGATCAAGTTCAAGATTTGCTAAAAACGGCATTCCTCCAAACAGTAGATATTTTTTGAAAAGTTCTTTCTTTTCCGCATCAGGGAAAATTGCTTCCGACATTTCGAGAAATTCTGAAAACGAAAACGGATATACTCTTATCTCGATATACCTTCCGGCAATAAGAGTGGCAAGTTCACCGGAAAGCAGTTTTGCATTTGAACCTGTCACATAAATATCAACATCGAATGCCACCCGGAAAGAATTTATGCATCTTTCCCATTCTTCAACTTCCTGTATTTCATCAAAAAAAAGATAAGTTCTCCCGTTAATTTCGGAAAGTCGGGATTTTATTTCTTCATGAAGTGCTGTTGCATTCAAAAGATGTGCGTTCGCCATATCTTCGAAGTTGTAATATATGATGTTTCCTGAACTTATTCCTTTTTCAACAAGCATTTCTTTGATCTGTTCCAGCAAGACAGATTTGCCGCATCGCCTCAATCCTGTCAGTACTTTTATAAGATCTTTGTCAATAAATCCGTTAACTTTCTCAAGTAGCGTCTTTCTTTTTATCATAAAAATCACCTCCATAAAACAAGTCAGATTATCACAGTTATAGCTTTCAGTCAAGCTTAAAAGCAATATTTTAGCGGTTATAACTGTCAAAGTATGTAAAATATTGTGATTTAGCGGTTATAGCTTTCACAATTGGAGGTTCGTCAAATTGGTGCGGTTTTGGTTTTTTATATTGAAAGAGATGAAAAATGTGCTAAACTCCGCCGTCACTGAGCTATAAAAGATCAATCAAACCGGTTCAGTGTTTTTGAAAGGGGGACGATATGAAAAGAGAGATCCCGGTGGTCGAATACAGGAAAGATCTTCCTTACACGAGGATACTTCTTCATTTTCCGGGCGGAAGTTCGATTGAAGATGACAAGACATTCGGTTTTGCACATTTCTGTGAACACCTTGCCTTTAAGCTGAAAATCAACGATGACGGGATTGCCGAATTTGTTGAAAGCAGGGGTGGTGCAAGCAACGCTTTTACTTCGAACGACCTGATAGTTTTTGAAATAACGATTCTGAATAAATTTGTCAAAGAGACGGTGGAGTTTCTTGAAAAAGTGTTTTCTATCGGTTTCGAGTCGATCTCTGATGCTGATTTTGAAGAGGAAAAACGGGTTGTTATCGAAGAAATGGCAATGTATGAAGATGAGCCGATGGAAAATCTTTTTGCAACAATGATGTATAATCTTTTTCCGACTCATACTTACGGAAGGAAGATAATTGGTGAAAGGGAGACTCTTATTCCGGCAACGAAGTCCGATCTTGCAAAATTCATGAAAAAACGAGTCATGAGCAGTCCGTTCCTTGTGCTCGGCGGCGGTTTTGAAGAAAAATGCTCAATCTCTATCGAAACTTCTCAAAAAGATGACAAGATCGTTCTTGCTCCGTGGAAAGGTCTGAAAATATTTGAAATTATTCACGATCAGTCAAAGAATTATTTCACAGCCGGATGGAAACTTCCTAAATCAGATGGAAAAATGGATGCGATACTCCGGATGATCTATGCCGTAACTTACGGAATGGACGGTGGAAGGCTTTATAACGAACTGGTATATGAAAAGTGTGTTTTTGACAATCTGAGCATAAACACGATCGGCGGTTTTGATGCCTCGATATTCATTCAGTCGGCGGCGTTCCCTTCCGATAAAGCTAAATGGAGGATCGAGCGCTGGATAGAGACATGGGACAGATACCGTTTCACACAGACCGAGACTGCAAGAGCGCGAGAAGTGCTTCTGAGTAGTGAATATTTCAATTCCGAAGGACTCGGCAATATGCCTGAGATAGTTGGGAAAAGCCATATGCTTTACGGCGATCCTGATAAACTTGATAAGGATTTCTTCTATGAATTCATGCACATAACTGCTGAAGATATGAACAATTTCAAGGATAAATATCTTTCTTTTGATAAAATGGTGTTCGGCATTGCAAAGACAAAAAGATGTAAATTCGATGTCAATTCGCTGGTTTTTCCTGAAAAGAAAGAGACTCTTGAAATTGATTCTCACGGAGAACTGAAAAGGCGAGGAGTGAAAGGGATACTCAGGAATCTTAAAGGCTCGTCATTCCTCACCTGCTATATGATCAAAAAGAGCGGAACGCTGTCAAATCTTAAGGGACACCCCGGATCTTTCAAGCTGTTCCTTGATTCTCTGTGCACTTCTGCCAAAGATATGACAAGAGAGGACACCGAATCTTTCCTCGACCGTTTCGGAATCACAATGTCACCGGTTTATGGCAATAACACCGGCGGAATAAAGTTCAAGGTTCGCGATAATTTTATCAATGAAGCTATTGATATCATTAATAAAATATTTGAAAATCCGATCAAAGAGGAAGATTTTAATCAGGAAAAACTCTATTCACTTTCAAATATATCTCTTCTTGAGGAAGATCCTTCATATCACATAAGAAATGCTGTTCATCTGGAGCTTTTTAAGGGGACTCCTTACGAAAATTCGGTGGCGGGAAGCATCGAAGGGTTGAAAAAGACCAGTTTTAAAGATATTCAGACGATCCGTGATAACTTTTTTAAATACAACAACTTTGCTGTCGGAATGGCAGGAGCGGTCGATCTTGAAATGCTGTCAAAGACAATTGAAAGACTTTCGAGACCGGGTATTTTGAAAACAGGAGCTTTCACGCTGAACACTCATAAATTAAACGACAGGATCATACAAGTTCCGTTGAAAGGGAGAAAACAGGCACATGTTGCCAAAGTTTTCAGAGCGCCGTCAGTTTATGACAGTGACTTCGAAGCGATGAAACTTCTTGAAAACTATATGACAGGACAGAAATCCCCGCTTTTTCAGGAACTCCGTGAAAAACAGGGACTTGTCTATTCTCTTGATGTGTCTGGAATGGCAGGGATCGTCGGCGGATATGTTATTTTCTCTGCGATAACCAGCCCCGAGAACACCTCAATGGTCATGGATTCAATAAACAGGTCCATCAACCACCTGATAAAAGGTGATATTGACGAATCTTATCTGACCGAGACAAAGAACGGACTTGTCACAGCACATGCAAATTCAGTAGTTAAAAGCAATTTTCACGCATTCAACATCGCACTTGAAGAAGCGCTCGGACAGCCTTTCGGAACATACATGAAACACCCTGAAATAATCGCCGCCATCACAAAAGGAAAACTCACCGAAACATCACGCAAATGGCTCAACGACGGCTTCTGGATAATCGCCGGAGAAGTGTGATAATTTTATTTAAATAACTTGCTGAATTTGCTGATGACTTCTGTGATTATGCTTCTGGGTGCTTTTTCTATTAAAACGGCATTTCTTTCGTTCCAGTCAAGATTCTTGATCTGATCTGATAAAATCACTCCGCCTGTTTTCATGTTTGCCGGGAGATTGACTTCAAACGGATATCCTTTCCGGCTTGTGGTTATAGGACAGCAGAGAGCAAGCCCAACTTTTTCGTTGTATGAACCGTGGGAAATTACAATTGCCGGTCTTTTTCCGGAC
>DAOQAY010000175.1:0-5208 GCA_035354435.1 bacterium | reverse complement strand
CAGAAAAATGCTGTAATTGAAAATGTTGCAAGTATTGACACTACAGGTTTCCCGACATACAAGACAAATCTCGGACTTCCTGTAAAACTTAAACTTGCCACAACAGGGTGCGTTTCAAATCTTGATGATATTAATCTTGATGATTGCGGTGGCAAGGGTGCTGTAAAATG
This sequence comes from bacterium, assembly GCA_035354435.1. Taxonomy (GTDB): domain Bacteria; phylum UBP6; class UBA1177; order UBA1177; family UBA1177; genus JAKLDO01. Next base: position 5,038 of record DAOQAY010000175.1, on the reverse strand, counting down.
TGAAACAGATGAAAACTGTCTTGAGAGTTATGGTGCAGGTTATATCTGTGATTTGAAAAATAATATTTGCATTCCTGATCCTGATATAAAGAGATGTAAAGACAGTGATGTGACTATTTCTGTCGGTAAAAACTCACCTTTGAGTGATGTAATTTTTATTGCTCCTCAGGAAAATCTTGTTCTAGGGCAGGTAGCTATTGCCGCAGCATCGGGAAGTGACTGTTATTTCAACCTCTCAAAGGTTAAGCTCAAAGTTGAAGCTGACGATCCTAATATTTCGATAAGCAACATAAAACTTGTAAATGATACCAATGGAAATGGCATTGCTGATACTGGCGAAGCACAGCTGGGAGTATCGGATATTAAAAATGAATATGCTGATTTTTCATCTACAGATCCTGCTAACAGATTGTGGGGCAATAAAGTAAATAATCTGATCTTTATTGCTGATGCTGGTTATATGGAAGGTGAGGCTATATCAAGAAATGCATCTTTCACTCCGGCTATTGAAGAATTCGGCATAACTCTTGCTGATGATGGAACAGTGAAATCAAGCGGACTTCCACTCAGCTTCAGCAAATTCCAGTTTGAACCGGATGATGCTTTTATTGTTACAAAAGGTCCGAACGATCCGGCTGTTCCTGCAAAGAACGAAATGAACGGAACTCATGATATTCTCCAGCTCAGAGTCATTTCGAAAGGTTCTGCCGACTCGATAAAGAGCCTGAAGATAAAAATACCCAAATCCACAATGGCTTCTTTCGGACAAAGTATAAGCAGTCTTTCAATTTATGAAGATACAAATAATGATGGAAAAGGTGATACAAAGATAGCTACAGCCACTTCAACTGATAATACTCAGAGCCATCTTTTTAAATTAGATATTCCTGTTGTAGCTGATACTGTAAAATATCTCACCATTCGTGCAGACTTGAGTCTTTCTGACGGTGAATATTTCCAGTTACAGGTTTTTTCAGTAAGCACTGAGAGCGAAACCACGGTTCTTGGTACGCCGGTAAATTCAAAAGAGTATTCCTATACTTGCGATCCGATGTATGAGGAATGCGATTCTACAGATTCATGCACATGCTCTGTAACAGCACCTGAAAATGAAGGATATGCAGGTATTATAATGCTTATATCCGTACTTGCAGCTGCACTGTTCTTCTTCACAAGAAAAGAGAGAAGAAACAGTTAATCTAAAAAATATTCACCTTAATAAATCTCTGTAAAATTCATTTTGACATTCGAAATTCAATGTATATGATAATTTTCCGGTGCTTCTGATACTTAAGAATATGGTTCGATTATACAATTTTCAATGGAGGAGAGTTATGAGACGGTTACTGGTTGTTTTTATTATGCTTTTGTCAGTTCCACTAGTGCTTGCGGCATACACTGGAACAAATATCGGACCTGATGTTGCTGAACTTGACGGAAAAAAACTTCAATGGGAAGCCGGAAGTTTTGATTATTTTGTTATGTTCAAATCACTGATGGCGAACAATACAAGAACTCAGTGTGATTATAATAACTCAAGTCAGCAAGTGGGATGTGACATGCCTAATAATCCGGAATCTGATACTTGTCTTCCGCAAAGCACTTTCAAGCTTGAATCAAAGCATGTTCCGCCAGATGCCTATGTTGAAGGTGCTTACTTGGTGTGGAGCACGACGATTGATCCAAACGCGGTGAATATGCCGACAGACAATACAGCTACACTTACATTTACTTCTACTGACGGCGCAGTTACCTATTCTAAAGAGATTGTTGCTCCGAGAGTAGGAGTTCCTGGAACTGATGCAAATCCAGGACAGCAGGATTTTACTTTTGAAGGAATGGCAATTGAGAGTTCCGGTCAGACCGTAGGTGGATATTACACCTACAGAGTGGATGTAACAGACTTTTTCGAAATGATTCACTCAATGGGTCTTGAAGCCGGGTACGGTTCAGACGGAATATCACTTCTCGGTGACTATACAGTAAGCGGTGTATCATGTACTAACAATTCACAGTACATTTCTCAGGTTGCCAGTGGTGGTATTTACAGTTCGACTGTTGTTTGTGGCTGGTCATTGATTATGGTTTACCGTTCGATTCAGGTCGAACCGAAAATGGTTTATATTTATAATGGTTTTAGTAAGTACTTTACTCAACAGGTTGATCTTACTGTTGCCGGTTTTGAATTTCCCGATAAACCTATGGTTAAAATGTCTTTTGCTGTTAACGAAGGTGATCCTGGAATAGCTATGTCTACCGGATGCGGTTCATTAGGAATGAGTGCCTGTCCACCGGAAGGATTACAGGTTACAGGGGCAACAACTCCTCCAGATAGTCTTGTAATACTTCAAAATGAATGTAATCCGGCAAAATTTGAGGATACTCAAGATCCTCCGAGTCCTTTTAATTATTCTGAGACATACAATTCAATTTCAAGTGTTTACGGGTGGGATGATACATTCCCGACATGTATCGGCGGGAATCCCAACAGTCCTGATCCTGCTTTGCTCGAATATACTATGGATGTTGACACATTCCTGATGGATGCAGCAACTGACAGTCAGTTTGATGAGCAATTTAAAAAAGGTGACACCGCAATGTTCTTCAAAATTGGAGCCAATGGTGATGTTGTCTACACGAACTATATGGTTCTGTCGGTTGATACCAAAGCTCCGAGATTTGACATTCCTCCAAATGTCAATACTCCTTCCGGAAGGGAAAAAGGTTATTGTTCATGTGCTCCTGAAGCTGATAAAGTATGTTTCACAGGTCCGTTCTATTATTATGTAAAAATACAGAACTGGGGCGATGATCTTTCAACAAATGTAACTCTTCAGGATAAACTGACAAACAAGGTCAGCTATGTTTCCGGTACCACAGAGATGTGCACCGAATGGAAAGAGGCTAATGTATGCAAAGAATGGAAGAAGATAGAAGATAAGAACGGCGGCTTTCCGCTTGTAGATCCATATCCAATTGCCGATATCCTCGGTTATTGCGATCCGCTGACTATGGAATGTCCTGAGACAATAATGGTCAGGTTCAAAGTTCTTCCGAGTCTAAGTCTTCAAAAGCATGAAGTAATTGAAAACACAGCACTTATAAATGATGACAGCGGAAAAGTATATAAAACCAACACATCTATTCCTTTGAGACTGGTTTCCGGTTCGTGTCCTTCTGCTGCTGAATGTGAAAATCCTGACCTTACAGAATGTGGCGGTGTTGTAAGCGTCGTTTGTAAAAAGGATGATGATTGCGGTGATGGTGAAGTTTGCAACAAAGACGGAGAGTGTGTTTTTGATGCAGACAAATTTACAAAAGATGCCACTATTACATTTGCAGTAGGTAAAAATTCGCCAATAAATTCATCTGCAATAATTATTCCTGCTCCGTCAACCGGAGTTGTAATGGGACAGTTCAGTATGATAGATTCAACAGGGTCTTCTGATAAGTTTTACTATTTTGAGTCTGTAAAAACGGCTGTTGAAAAAGAGCCTGAAGTTCTTTTTTCAAAACTGAAACTTGTTTACGATGCAAACGGTGACGGTGCAGTTTCAGAAGGAGAGCCTGTTGTTGCTGAAGCTAACAGTGTAGAGTCAAATTATATTTCTTTTGCACTCAAAAAAGGCTCTACGATATATAAATCAGGAGTGCTTCACCATTTTCTGATTATTGCTGATGCTACATACTCCACCCCCAATGATGTTCCTGTAAATGCTGTTTTTAATATGTTTATAGATGTTGTCGAAGCATTCAGTGTAAAAGATGCCGGCAATGCCAACGCTGTAATGTCACCGACTCCGATGAAATTTGCTGAATATAAGTTCGAGCCGACAAAGGAAGTATTTATTTTTACAAAAGGGGCAATTGATCCGGCTGTTCCGGCCCCAGCTGACATTAACAAGGCTGTTGCGGTTATGCAAATCAGAACAAAAGCGGTAAAACATTCTAACACGCTTGAGAAAATAAGGATAAAAACAGCAACCAAGTCTGTAGCGTTCGGCGAAGGGATAAAAACTGTAAGGATATATCTGGATGAGAACAAGGATGGAAGTTCAACAGGCGACATAATGGTGGGCAGTGCAACAGCATCTTCACCGATTACTAATCTCGAAGTTGTGCTGAGCCAGCCGGTAACTTACAATGAAAATGAGGAAAAACATCTTCTTATTGTGTGTGATTTCTCAATTCCGACTGATGAAATGGCACAGATCGAAATACTGGGCGGAAAGGTATATCTTGACAAAGAAGTCGATGTAATGGGTCTTCCACTGAAGTCAAAAGAGTTCTGGAACAAGTGTGAAGAAGGCGATATTACCTGTGGAGCAACGGTTGAAGAGGACGAAGAAGGATGTTCGGCAACAGTTATTGACGGATCATCAGCAGATTCAATGCTTTATGTTTTTGCCGCACTTGCAGGACTGCTTTGTATATTCAGGAAAAAGCTATTTAATTAAAATAAAGGTTGACAACCGGATTATCGTAATTAGTATATCCCGTGCAAATGAGGTTGCGGGGTAGAGCAGCTGGTAGCTCGTCGGGCTCATAACCCGAAGGTCATTGGTTCAAATCCAATCCCCGCGACCATTTTTTTTGCTTCGATTTTTTCAATATAAATTGCTTAATGTCTCAAGTTCAGATAAAAATCCGTAAAAATAGTTTTGATAAGGAGTCATTCATGTCAGTCAAACTCACAAAAGAGCAGAGAGAAAAGGCGATCCGGGATATAAAATACTACTATTCAAAGGAGCGGGAAGAGGAACTGACCAATCTTGCGGCTGAGCTTCTGCTTGATTTTATTCTCAAAGATATTGCTCCAATGATCTACAACGAAGGTCTTAATGATGCAAAGGCGTGGTTCACGGCTAAACTCAGCGACCTTGATGTTGATTTCATGCTTCTGGAAAAGGAGTAGGTCTAAACTATTTCACATTCTCGATGATCTTTACTGCGACTGCGGCGGCAAGTCCGATGTTTTCAAGCGCGACCCATTCTTTCTGTGAATGGAAATTAACGCCGCCTGCAAAGATATTGGGGC